>CAZDIC010000069.1:4516-7716 GCA_964505395.1 uncultured Alistipes sp.
CGGAGCACTCGTGATGTCATTTTCATTCTATTCAGGGGTGTTGCTCCACCCGGAAATGTTTAGAACAGGTAGGCGGCACGCACTGACCAAT
This sequence comes from uncultured Alistipes sp., assembly GCA_964505395.1. Lineage (GTDB taxonomy): Bacteria > Bacteroidota > Bacteroidia > Bacteroidales > Muribaculaceae > UBA7173. Next base: position 4,608 of record CAZDIC010000069.1, read on the forward strand.
AGTTGCAGCGCGCCGAGAAGTCGAGAAGCTTCACAGCCTTGACCGAGTAGGTCATGCCCCAATTGTAGGAGGCTTGCACCTGCCAATGCTTCAGGAGCTCAACACCGGCACCAACCTGCAGGCCGAGAGCACCGAATGTGGTGTCCATCGCCTTAAGATTATTGTGAGCAACATGGAAGTCGAACACCGGGCCACCGAATACATACGGTGCCAAATAGTCCTCAAAGCCATCCATGCGAGTCCACTTGAAACGCAAATCAATAGGAATTGAGAGCGTGTGAAGATAGCTTTTTGCTTTGCCATAGCCATCTACAGCCCATATTTTCTTTTCACCGAGGTTCATCTCACCACCCTCCATTGAGTAGAATGCAGAGATGTCGATGCCGAAACCGATACCGGGGAACATTACCTCACCGACAACACCCGCTTGCGGGCCAACCAAATTGCCCGTGGTGATAAGATCTTGTTTAAATTTAAAGCTGTTGATGCCTACACCGGCGGTAGGGCCCCAACGAAATTCTGCGTGCATGGCGCTGCTGCCTGCTATGAGCAACATTAAAAGTGCTAAAACTTTGTTTATCTTCTTCATCATCATCTGTCGCCGGCAGCGTTCTCGCGCTTCCGAGCCTTTATATCATATACAATTCTGTCAGGCTGCAACCGCTTTTCAACCGTTATCGCCTATTTCACGACAAAGATAATGCATTGTCGCACCACAGACTCACAAATGCCCTTTAAAAATGGTTAACGGTTACGTTTTACTATCTCAACGGCCTCGGCGGCGGTCACGGTGAGCTGTTCACCGCTCTCCATATTCTTCAACGCCATCTTGCCTTCGGCCATCTCGCTTTCGCCTACCATAGCAACAAACGGCACCCCTGCTGTGTTGGCATAGGCCATCTGTTTTTTCATTTTTGAGGCATCGGGATACACTTCAACGGCCACGCCGGCGTTGCGCATCTCCTTCATCATCTTCATCGACGCTGCTGCCTCAGCCTCACCGAAGTTTACAAACATCACTTGTGTTGAGGTGCGTGCATCGGCGGGATAGAGGTCGAGTGCATTCAGCACATCGTAGATGCGATCGGCACCAAACGAAATGCCCACGCCCGAAAGGCCCGGCATACCGAACACACCGGTAAGGTTGTCGTAGCGGCCGCCACCGGTGATGCTACCGATAGCCACATCCAGAGCTTTCACTTCAATAATGGTGCCGGTGTAGTAGTTCAATCCGCGTGCCAGCGACACATCCAAATCCAATTCGGCGTTAAGGCCCAAAGCCATGGTGCCGCCAACAACCTCGCGCAACTCCTTCACACCGAGCAGACCGGTCTCGGAGTTGGCCAACAAGGTTTCGAGTTGCTGCAAGCGTTCGTCAACGCTGCCCGAAATTTCAAGGATGGGGCGCAAAGCTGCGACAGCCTCCTCGCTCAAACCGCGTTCAAGCAGTTCGGCGTTAACGTTGTCGATACCGATTTTATCGATTTTGTCAATGGCAACGGTGATGTCGACAATCTTCTCGGGGGCACCGATAAGTTCGGCAATGCCGGCAAGCACTTTGCGGTTGTTGAGCTTAATTTGGATGCGGATTTTCAAGCGACGGAACACCTCGTCGATCATCTGCAACAGTTCAATCTCGTTGAGCAACGAGTCGGAACCTACCACGTCGGCATCGCACTGATAAAATTCGCGATAACGGCCCTTTTGCGGACGGTCGGCACGCCATACCGGCTGAATTTGATAGCGTTTGAAGGGCATCTGCAATTCGTTGCGGTGTTGCACAACGTAGCGCGCAAACGGCACTGTAAGGTCGTAGCGCAAGCCCTTTTCACACAGTTGTGAGGTGAGTTTGGTGCAGTTGCCGTCGGCAATAAGCTGCGGGTCGGCGCCACGCAGAAAATCGCCCGAGTTCAAAATCTTAAACAGAAGTTTGTCACCTTCCTCCCCATATTTGCCCATGAGGGTCGACAAGTTCTCCATTGCGGGGGTTTCAATCGGGTTGTAGCCAAACAATCCGAACACCTCGCGGATGGTGTTGAAAATATAGTTGCGTTTCGCCATCTCTGCAGGCGAAAAATCACGGGTTCCTTTGGGAATTGACGGTTTCATTTTCTTCTTTAATTTTTCAAATTCATGGTGTTGTTGTCCCCAACATCCACCACTTATCTCAAGGGATTCGGCGAGCGCTCAGGCTCGCCGAGGGTTAGTTCTTGTTGGCGCGTTTGCGTTCCAATTCGTCGAGGATAATCTTTCTCAAGCGAAGGTGGTTGGGGGTAACCTCAACATATTCATCCTCCTTGATATATTCCAACGCTTCCTCAAGGCTGAACACTACCGGCGGCACAATCTTGGCCTTATCGTCGGCACCCGATGCACGCATGTTGGTAAGTTTCTTCGACTTGGTAACGTTGATTACGATATCCTTATCCTTGGCGCTCTCACCCACAACCTGGCCGGCGTAAACCTCCTCTTGCGGGAAGATGAAGAAGCGACCGCGGTCTTGCAATTTGTCGATTGCGTAAGCGTAGGCTGTACCGGCCTCCATGGCGATGAGCGAACCGTTGGTGCGGCGTTCGATATCGCCCTTCCACGGCTGGTATTCCAAGAAGCGGTGTGCCATGATAGCTTCGCCGGCCGAACCGGTGAGCACATTGTTACGCAAGCCGATGATGCCGCGCGAGGGGATTTGGAACTCCATGTGCACACGGTCGTTTTGTGTGGTCATCGACAGCATGTCGCCCTTACGACGGGTTACCATATCAATCATCTTCGAGGCATACTCCTCGGTAACGTTGATTGTCAACAGTTCCACAGGCTCACACTTCACTCCGTCGATCTCCTTAATAATTACTTGGGGCTGACCTACCTGAAGTTCGTAGCCTTCACGACGCATGGTCTCGATGAGCACCGACAAGTGGAGCACACCACGGCCATACACGTTCCATTTATCTTCGTTCACACCGCGCTCAACTCTCAAGGCGAGGTTCTTGTCGAGCTCGCGGTTGAGACGTTCCTGAATGTGACGCGATGTTACAAATTTACCGTCTTTACCGAAGAAGGGGCTGTCGTTGATGGTGAAGGTCATCGACATGGTGGGCTCGTCGATGGC
>CAZDIC010000070.1:0-7654 GCA_964505395.1 uncultured Alistipes sp.
ACCGGTGGCGTTGCACACACTCACGCAACGCCACCGCGTTTTTTTTGCACCTGCCGGATGAGAGTGTGGAAATTTGCAATTTGAAGTGAAAACGCGTTTTTTTTTGAGGAATATATGTTGTGGGATAAAATTTTTTGCTAATTTTGCGAATTAGAACTTATGACCGCTTATTTACATTCACACATGAAAAAACAATTATGCCGTGATAACATATGTGCGAGACTGCTGGCAGTGGTGTTGGCGGCTTTTACTCTCTTGCCGTTTGCTTCGGCCCAGCGCGAGAAAAACAATATATTTCTTTTTGACTGCACAAACTCTATGCAGAAGGGCGGTTTGTGGCAACCCGCTAAAGATGCGTTGGATGCTACAATTATGAGCCAAGCTGCTACATCTGAGGCTCAGTTCATCATTATTCCGTTTGGTGACGTGCCTTATGGCGAAATGCGCTTCAATAATAGTGACTATGTCGGGAAGAAAAGCGCTATTAACAAATGTTTTGATGATAATATAAAGAAAGCCACGACAACAAATATTAGCAGTGTGTTGACTGCGGCTTTCGCCAAGTGCGATCCAAAGAAAGACAATAAGATATATCTGCTGACTGATGGCCTGCCAAATGGCAGTGATTCGCCCCAGAAGGTGTCGAATTTGATACAGCAATGGTGTGGCAATCATAAGAATGCGCGTCTATTTTATGTTGCACTGAAAAATGGCGTTGTGCCCGGTGAAATTCAGCAGGTTATAGATCTTTGCGACGATGCCTACGTGGTTCAGTGTGATGGCAAAGCTATTCCACAAATTAGCGATATTGCATTGCCTCAAATACATGCCAACATTAACGAGTTGGAAGCGCCATACATACTGCAATTCAGTGAGTCGGAATGTGGATTGAAGGTGCATTGTGATGACCCGATATTCGAGGCAAAGATCATTGACGGTAAGTCGGTCGACGGCAAAATAGGCGTGCAACTACGTGGACGCGATGGCCAGGATGTGGCTCAATTACATCAGCAACTGCAACAAAAGATACAGCCCGGTGGCGAATATCGCTTTACGATAAAGATTACCAGCGACGATCCACGTTATATAATAGCGAATCCGGAAGTGTCGGTGTTTATGGCTGACCATATTCAGAGTCGATTGACATTGGCTGATGGCGCTAACGAATTGGCGGCTGACGGCGCATCGTGGCACGACTCATTTTTATGGAGCAAAGCGTCTGCTCCCGGTGAGGTGAAGTTCGACCTTGCCCCGAAATTCAAGAATGTCAGTGCTCCTGAAACTGAACTTGAGCTAATGTTGACGCCATCGGAGGGAGAGAAAGTTGACTATCAATGTTATTATAACGGCCGAGAATTGGGCGAGGATGAAACTTTCACCGTCACACCGAAGAGTGCCGCCGAATTACGCATTGTGTTCAATAGCGATGCTAAAACCGGGAAGCGTTATTTCAATTTGGTTAACTGCGGTTCAAAGAACCTGGATATCGTGAATGATGCGCCAATCAGCGAGTTCAATGGCTTGACGTTGCGTAGCAAGTATTCCGTCAGGTGGAACCCCTTGAAAACGTTCCTGTTATGGATTGCGATAGCGGTTTTGGCGGTCTTAGTGCTTTGGTTTTTGCTGCTTAGGAGAATAATCTATCCAACGATTAAGGTGAAGAAAATAGAATTTGCCGGTCCCGGAACATTTTATGCTTCCTACAACGTCAAAGGTGCCCGCAAAGTGGTCTTTACCAACAAGAAGCAAAGTCAGGGAGTGATTAGCCGAATTTTTACCGGTAACATTCGCTATGTGCGAGCCGAGCATTTTTCTCCTGCAATAGAACTATTGCCCTCGGGCAGCAAGAAGAAGGTGCGACTGCACTCGCTGAACAGAGGTGACGATACGTGGATTTTTACTCCCGGTGCAATATTGGCTCCGTTTGATAGGATAGAAATGCATCATCAGGGGCGCAATGAGACGGCCGAGATTACAATTCTATAAACAAACTGTATAAATTTTAAATTAACAACATATATAATTCCATGGCAAAACTAAGAAGAACCGTACTCATCGGCTTGGGTGGAACCGGCGTTGAAACCATCCTCAACGCCAAGAAGATGTTCCACGATAACTATGGTGAAGTACCGCCGATGATAGGTTTTATCGGCATCGATACGGACCGCCCTTCGCTTGAAAATAAGTTTGTGATGGCAAAGGACGGGACTCGAATATCGCTCAATAAGTCGGAGCAATTGCCCATTTGTGTGGACAATCCCACATCCATTTATCAGCAGGGACAAACCAGAGGACTTTTTGATTGGTTGCCTGCGGCGAATGTTCAGGGCTTGACTCAGCTAACCATAGGCGCCGGCCAGATGCGAAGCAACGGGCGTTTTGCAATCACCGTGAATGAATATGCGGTTGAAAATTTTGTGACGCAGAAATTTGCCGATGTGCAGAATGCCATGATTGTTGACAATAGCAAATATGGCTTGCTTGGCACCAACACCGAGGTGCATATTGTGTTCTCTCTTGGAGGTGGCACCGGTAGCGGCACTTTTCTCAATACAGCCTATCTGATTAAGCGCTTATATCCACAAACCAAGATTTCAGGCTATGCAGTGATGTGCGATGTGTTTCGATCGATGGTGGCCGGAGCTATGTCAGCGCGAGTACGTCCGAACGGAGAGGGCGCTATTCGTGACCTTGACTATCTGGCTCATCTTGACCTGAATTCGAAAGCGGTGGAAATTCAATGGTTCCAACGGACAGATCCGTTCAAGGAACGCCCGTTTAATGCGATGTATCTTGTTGATAACCGCAATGATAACGACGATGTGTTTACCGATGTGAAGCCGATTTGCCAAATGATTTCGTTGGCAATTGTCACCTCGGTTGGCGAGCTGGGCGTGGCATTGGATTCGATAAGCGACAATGTCACCAAACTGATTGCAGACGGCACTATGGACATCAAGGACAAGAAGGCGTGGGTGGCCGGATTTGGTTGCACGGAAATTGTGTACAACAGCGATCGCTTGGCACGTTTGTATGCTTGCAAAGCCTCAATTCAGCTTGTTAATAAAATGCTTAACGGAGGCTGCGATGATCCGGCCAATATTGCAAACACATGGTTTGATGACAATCATATCCGCGAGAATTTGGGCCGAGACGATGTGATTGACTATTTTATGACTAAGGAACCGCAATATCTCTTCCAGGATATTGACGACCTCGGGAATCCAAAACCTGAGTGCAAACAGTTTCTTAACGACCGTGCTGTTGACAAGCCGGAAGAGCTCAACCGCAAACTCGATGAACTGAAAACACGCATTGACGCCTCGCTTGCCAAGTTGCTGACAGAGCAGGCTGACCGTGAATGTGGCGTGTTCTTATGCAACGAAATCCTTCATAACATTCTTATCCAAATCGATCTTTGCGATAACGAGATGAAGAATGAGCAGAAGAAATTTGAGGACGAACAATCTCGATGCAGGAGTGCTCTTGACTCCGCATGCAAGGAACTCGAGGAGTGCATGAACACGTTCTTTAAAAAGGGAAAGAAGGATTTTGCTGAAGATGTTTGCTCTCGTACCATGGCTTTGGCTGTTAACCTCCGTGAGACGGGGCGTCGCCAGATGGCTCGCCAATTCTACGGCTGGCTGCGTACTCGTGTGAAGCAGTCGATTGGTCGGATTGACACCATTATGAGTAATCTTGACGCTGTGCGTAAGCGCAGTAACGAAAATATTCAGTTGCTGCTGCGTGAGGGACAGTCAACGTCATTCTTCCAGTTCGATTTATCGGCAAAAGTGGCCGACAGTGTGGTCTGCTCATTTGGTGATATCGTGTTCAATGACTTTGCGCGGATGATGAAAGCCGAGGGTGGCATTGCCGGAATATCAGCAATGACATCGCAGCAGACCGAAGATGCCATCATGCGTTTTGTGGGAACAATGCCGCAGGTACATAGCCTCCGCAGCAGAACCATTGACCAAGCTATTGACGAAATGCCCGAGGAAGATTTTCGTGACCTTCTGTGCAAGGCCATAAATAAGTCACTTCCGTTGCTCCCGTATAATTACCGTGGCTATGAAGCTGACTTGAAGGTGCGTCCGGTTGAATCCTATTACGTTGGAATCGCTGACAAGAAAACTTCTCGCCTGGCCAGAAACAACGAGTTCCAGAACCTTGTCGGCTCGCAAACCGTCCAGTTCTCTGAAATCGGATTGGGCAATCGCATCATTGTCTATCGACAGTTGGGCGTTATTCCTGCGTTCACAATTAAATCTCTCGATAACTATCACAATGAGTACGAGAAATGGGAGACCGACAAGCCTTACGGTTCCCACTGGGATCAGAAACTTTGTGAGCGTATGAAGAAGGAACGCTATAGCCTTACGCCCAAAAATGCGAAAAGTGAGGCGCTTATTCTCGACGCATGGGTGCAAGCCATTATACATAACCTGATAAGCTACAATGCCGACAAGCAGGAATATCAGATCAAGAGCGCGGCAATGGGCGGCAGTCCGTTACTTGGCTTTATGGTCACTATGGGCTCCGCTCGCGTTGAAGCCTACAACTTCTTTGCCGATAACTTCGACGTGCTTTGCCGTGAGGTTGAAAAGGCTTTGAAGGATATGGATATTCCTGGTCCGGACAACAAGATGCAGCAGCAACAAGATGCGGCCAAGAAGGCATGTGAAAACAATACGTATCTCGAGACGATTTCCAAGTGCCCGATTTCGCATGCGGATATTATGACGTATCCTGCCGATGCTGCTTTGATCGAAAAGGAAATGCTCATCATCCTCAAGTCCTAATATGACCCCGGTTCTTTCTCTTTGGCCATCTGCATCAACCAAGAATGCAGCCTTGAAAATAGGTAAATTCATTAGCGAATCAACAGATGGATGTGGCGAACAATACCTGGAGGTTTTTTGCGATAAACTTGACTCTGAACAACTCTCGGCAAAACTCACAGATAGTTATCGCCGCCTCATACAGTTGACGATGGCTGACACCACGCTACATGTGGTGGCAGTGGCGCCTCTGTATGATGTTGAGTTTGCCTCGCAGTTGCAATTATTGCAGCAAGCTTTTCGGGCATCCTCCGATAGGCTTTCGCTCCACATCGTCGGATTGCGTGGTAATCTCTCGCGACTATTCGGCGAGGAGAGTGATGCCGAAACTGAGCAACGAAATATTGAATTGCTTGATCAACAATCGTTTGAAGGAGTATTTCCATACTCCTTCACGATTATTGATGATTATGCATCAAATGGCGCATCGTTGGCGTTTACCCTCAGTAGCTTTTCGGAATATCTTGCGTTGTTTTTTTCGGCGTTGATTCGTCACTATTATCAGGTGTTGCAGCCGGCGTTGCTCGTCGGAGACCATGGAAGGAATATAGCCATAGGGTTGTCGAGCATGAGGTTCGACCTAAATATGGCATGTCGTGCTTTGCTAAGCGGTGCCTTTTTGGGCGCTCTCGACAAGGTGGCGATTAATCAGGAACAGGTTGACGTAAACGTAGCTTCGCAGCGTGCCACTAAAATCTTGCATGAGATTGAAAAATGTTATCCGAGATTCTTCGAAAGAGTTGTGCTTCCGCAATTGCACGATGAAAACAAGGACGCATCTATCATTGCAGCTGATACTGCCAAGCCTTTAGCTGAAGAGGTGCAGAAGCTTGATGATATGCTGATGTCGGTGCTGAATGATTCAGAACTGTCGTTCCCGGAGAAAGAAGCGGTTTGGGCTATGATACTGGGGCGGGATAATCCTCGCTTGCATGGTGCGCTGTTTAGCTCTACCGTGTTGCTTGACGATGCATGTTCCGAGCCGCTAAATCGGTATATAAAGGCATTTAATGATAATGTGATATCAGTTGATAACACTTTGCCGGTGAGGGGCGATTATGAGACGCTGAAGCTATATACGTGGAATGAAGCCAAACAAAGATATGAGGAAAGCCCCGAAAACGAAAGAGCATTCGATCCGCTGCCGGATATTAAACGATTGAAGCGTGAGATCCTTGACCAAACCGCATATATTCGCCAAAAAGAAGCGGAGTTGGCAATGATGGATGAAATTGCTGACGATAAACGTGCCGTGGCCAATGAGGGCACAATAACGGAGCGACAAGGACTCGCTGAAAGTGTCAAGGAGCAACCGCTGGATCAGATTTATGTTCCATCCGCATCTGTGAGGCCGAAAAAATCGGTCGATTTGCGAAAATTCTTTTCACCGGTAAAGAGTCAGGGGCGGTTGGGCGCATGCTCCACGTTTGCCGTGGTCTCAATGTATGAGGCGATTATGAATCGTTTTGCCGGCGAGAATCAGCGCCAATCAGACTTGAGCGAACGGTTTGTTTACTATTATTCAAACATTATTAATGGCAAGCCTGAAGGTGGCAGCAACTACTTTGAACAGCTACGTGTGCTTGGCACGCATGGCGTTTGTGAAGAGAATTTGTTTAGCTACAACACCTGTGATATGGAGAAGGCACCGACTGAGGAGGCCGTTGAAAATGCACAGTATCATCGCGTGTTGCAGGCTATGCAGATTCCGTTGCAAACGGGCGGAAATGTGGCTGATCGCTTGAAGCGAAACCACGAATTGATGACTACGGCATTGTCTGAAGGATTCCCGGTGGGAATTTCGCTGAAAATTTACGATAGTTTCGGCCGCAAAGGCCAGTTTATCAATCGCCCTGACGAGGATGATATTAGCAGTGGCGGTGAGGGACACCATGCTATGGTGCTGGCCGGATATTCTGATGCAGAGAAATGCTATATTGTCAGGAATTCGTGGGGCGACGATTTTGGCGACAAGGGCTATGCCTATGTTTCGGCAGCCTATATCGATGACCCTGAGTATAACTCGTTTGCATGTATCATAACGCAGACAACGGAATCTGAACACGGTGAAGGTGCGGAAATTCCGCAGCTTATAGCCGCATTTGCGGGCACAGAATCTCAGATAAGAGCTGCCGCAATTCGCAATGCTCTTGATGAGGCTTATGTCGTCCTCAAATCGTTGCAGGAGACGTATGAAGAGCTATATAAATATTATCAGCAACTGGTTCAGCGACTGTGTATGCCAAAGGTCAAAAAGCAATTACAGCAGGCGGCTGAGACTGCATGCCGTGAACATGTTGAATCTTTTGCGGCGCGTCGCGAAGATAAATTGCAACACTTTGTGGAGCGGCTCAAGGAATTCAAGCGCAGTTATCTGAAGAGTGCCATAGGATTGTCGGCATTTGCTTTTGTATGGGACTTATCGGCCGTGTGTGCTCTAATCTATGGGAAAATAGGATGGGGCACTCTCTGGGTTTGGATTGTCGCCGGCATCTTTACGTTCTTAACCGTGCTCACTTGGATCAACTATCGTTGGGCCAAAAAACGGAAGCATCGAGAATTGAATGAGGAGTTGGCGGAGTTGGCGGCTCGCGAGGCGCGTGCCAGAACCGAACTACGTGAGGTTAATCTGCGCTTCCATATATCCGGAATGTGGTTAGACAAATATCATGAACTATCGCTTAAAATGTCGGGCGTTTATGATCGTTTTGTTAGCTACAATCGTCACTTACATGGCTGGTATGTGGATGAACAGCGTAAGATAAGTGAGAAACCGGAGCGTAATGCGTCAATGTTTATTTATTATGAAG
>CAZDIC010000071.1:0-4384 GCA_964505395.1 uncultured Alistipes sp.
GATATCTATGAGATGCGTCCCGAATATGACACTCAGCGCAAGGTGGAGGCCGCTTTCCGTGGCCTGACCTCCGAGGATGATGTCAACCTGCGTGAGGGGCTTTATACCCTCATCAGCGATGTGCTCTTTGTCCCCGACCGCAAGAACCCCTCGATGTATCATCCGCGCATTGCCGTGCAGGGCGATTACATCTACGAACGTCTCTCGTGGGACGAAAAGGAGGCTTTCAACCGCCTGTATAACCACTACTTCTATCAGCGCCACAACCAATTCTGGTATCATGAGGCGATGAAGAAGTTGCCAATCCTCACGCAGAGCACTCCCATGCTGGTGTGTGGTGAAGATTTGGGTATGGTGCCCGATTGTGTGCCTTGGGTTATGGATCAACTGCAGATACTCAGCCTCGAGATTCAGCGTATGCCGAAAAATCCGGAGCATGAGTTCGGGCATGTGTGGGAGTATCCCCACCGCTCGGTGTGCACCATCTCCACACACGATATGTCGACTCTGCGTGGCTGGTGGCAGGAGGATGCAGCCCTCACCGACCGTTTCTTCCATAATGTGCTCGGTCACAGCGAACCGACACCGGCGAAAGCTCCGGGCAGTGTGTGCAAGGAGGTGGTGCGTCGTCATCTCGAATCCCCCTCAATGCTCTGTATCTTGGCCTTCCAGGATTGGTTGGGCATCGACGAGCAATTGCGCTATCCCGATGCCGACTTCGAGCGCATCAACGTGCCCGCCAACCCACGTCATTACTGGCGTTACCGCATGCACCTCACCCTTGAGGAACTGATGCAGCAACACGCCTTCAACACCCATTTACGAACATTAATCGACGAGACGGCCCGTTATTGAGCCTCGCCTCAATCTTCATTAACAGTAAGTCTTCATGAAAACGATACCTGATCAAAGTTTTGGCAAACTGTGGAACATCAGTTTCGGTTTCTTCGGTGTGCAGATAGCTTATGCGTTGCAGAGTGCAAACATCAGCCGTATCTTCTCCACGCTGGGAGCCGACCCTCACAATTTGAGCTATTTCTGGATACTGCCCCCGCTGGCGGGCATCATTATCCAGCCCATTATCGGCTCGCTCAGCGACCGCACTTGGACCCGCTTCGGCCGTCGCATTCCCTATCTGTTCATCGGTGCGCTGATAGCCGTGCTGGTGATGTGTCTGCTCCCCAATGCCGGCAGTTTCGGCATGAGTGTGGGCACTGCGATGGTGTTCGGCCTGTTCTCACTGATGTTTCTTGACACCAGCATCAACGTTGCCATGCAACCGTTTAAGATGATGGTGGGTGATATGGTGAACGAGAAGCAGAAAGGGTTGGCCTACTCCATTCAGAGCTTCCTCTGCAATGCGGGCAGCCTGGCCGGTTATCTGTTCCCCTTCATTTTTGCCGCCATCGGCATCAGCAATGTGGCACCAAAGGGTGTTATCCCCGACTCGGTAATCTACTCCTTCTATATCGGTGCCATCATCCTCATTCTGTGCGTGATTTACACCACGGTGAAGGTGAAGGAGTATCCGCCAAAGGAGTATGCCGAATATCACGGCATTAGCAAGACGGAAGAGCAGGATAACCCCGGAATGTTTAAACTGTTAGCACGGGCTCCGAAGGTGTTTTGGACTGTTGGCCTGGTGCAGTTCTTCTGCTGGGCAGCGTTCATGTTCATGTGGACCTACACCAACGGCACCATCGCCTACAATGTGTTTGACACTCCAGCCGATGTGACTGTGGTTGACGGTGTGACTACCGCTTTGCTCGACACCCATTCGCAGCAATATCAGAATGCCGCCGACTGGGTGGGCATCCTCTTTGCCGTACAGGCTGTTGGGAGTGTGATATGGGCTGCCGTTATTCCTTGGTTCCGCAATCGCAAAGTGGCCTATGCAGTCAGCTTGGTGCTGGGTGGCATCGGTTTCATGAGCATCTATTTCATCCATGACCAATATCTGCTGTTTGGCTCGTTCCTGCTGATTGGCTGCGCTTGGGCCGCTATGTTGGCATTGCCGTTCACATTGCTCACCAATGCACTCACCGGAGGCCACATGGGCACCTATTTGGGCCTGTTCAACGGCACTATCTGTGTGCCTCAGATTGTCGCCGCCCTGTTGGGTGGTGCCATCCTCTCTGCATTTACTCGTGAGGGTGCTGTTCCCCCCGAAGTGAATATGCTTTTCCTGGCCGGTGTGTTCCTGGTGATAGGAGCATGCTGTGTGGGTGTAATCAAGGAGCATAAGGCATAAAAGTCTACTGAAACCAAATATTCCAAACATTCTCCGCAAATAAGTAGTTAAGCCCGGCTTAGCTACTTTTTTGTGTGCTATGGGGTGAAATGAAATTGCAGTAATGAGGCGAAAAGATTATCTTTGTGAATCAATTAAGCGCATTTGAACATGGGAAAAGATAAACATGGCACCGGAAAGGATAAGGGGGCAGTTGCCAAAACCAATGTGGCACGCCTGTTGGATAAGGCAAAGATAGCCTATGAACTTATTCCTTATGAGGTGGATGAGAACAATTTGGCGGCGACTCACGTGGCCGAAGAGCTGGGTGAGGATGTGGAATGTGTGTTTAAAACACTTGTGCTGAAGGGTGAGTTCCCGGGGCGCAATGCAGCGAATTCAAACGCTGCCGGCCACTTTGTGTGTGTGGTTCCCGGTGATGCCGAGGTCGACCTCAAGAAAGCCGCAAAGGCTGCCGGAGCCAAGAAGGCCGATCTTATCCCCATGAAAGATTTGCTGCCGTTGACCGGATATATCCGTGGCGGTTGTTGCCCGATAGGCATGAAGAAGCCGTTTCCGACCTTTTTCCACACCACGGCTCTCGATTTTGAACAGATATATGTGAGTGCCGGTCAGCGCGGCTTGCAGCTAAAGATAAACCCTCGTGAGCTTATTGCTTTCGTGGGTGCTGAAACCGTTGACCTGTTATGAATACCGTAGATATGAATACCTTTGGAAACATATTTCGTTTGACCTCCTTTGGCGAGTCGCATGGCCGTGCCATTGGGGGCGTTATTGATGGAATGCCGTCGAAGCAGATAATCAACCTGGAAGAATTGCAACTGCAACTCGACCGCCGACGCCCCGGCGCATCACCGCTTACAAGTGCTCGTCGCGAGGCTGACCGATTGCAAATTCTTTCGGGAGTGATGGGCTACAATGTGGCCACAAAGCAGGTGGGCCCGTTGACCGCGGAGTCGACACACGGCATCACCTTGGGCACACCCATCGGTTTTATGGTGGAGAACAGCGATGCCCACAGCAAGGATTACGAAGCACTGCGACAGTTGTATCGTCCGTCGCATGCCGATTTCACAACCGATATGCGCTACGGGATTCGTGATTGGCGCGGCGGTGGACGTGCTTCCGGACGAGAAACCCTCAGCCGAGTGGTGGCCGGAGCCTTTGCTCGTCAGCTTTTGCATAAAAAAGGTATAGAAATAACATCGCGCATCCATTCACTTGCCGGTGTGGAGGGCCCGACTGCCGACGATGTGGCTCGCATTATAACCGAGGCTCGCAACGAGGCCGACAGTGTGGGTGGCGTTGTGGAGTGCACCGTTACCGGAGTACCGGCCGGGATAGGTGACCCTACTTTCGGTAAACTGCAGCAGTTGTTGGCATCGGCAATGCTCTCAATCGGTGCAGTGAAGGGCTTTGAATATGGCATGGGGTTTGCCGGCGTGGCTCATCGTGGCAGCGAAATGCTCGACACCTTTGTGCCCGACGGAAACGGTGGCATTACCACTGCAACAAACCATTCGGGTGGTATTCAAGGTGGCATATCCAATGGCAACGACATAGTGATGCGCGTAGCTGTGAAACCAACTCCGAGTTTGGCCCGTGAGCTTGATACGGTGAACGCCGCAGGGCAAAAAACAGCAATTAAGGTGGAAGGACGTCACGACCCGTGCATTGTGTTGCGTGTGCTCCCGGTGGTTGAGGCGATGGCTGCAATGGTGTTGCTTGATGCCATGTTGCTGCGCAGCGCAGGTGCCGATTTCGCGAATGACTGATTAAGATGGGGCGCTATTACAAAGACTATGCCGATTATCTTGCCGAGCATTTCACCGGCAAGATGCAGAAACTGACGGTGAATGCCGGATTCAGTTGCCCGAACCGCGACGGGACGATAGGTCGCGGCGGGTGTGTCTATTGCAATAACTCCTCATTCTCGCCCGAATTGATGGCTGAACGGCAGTCGGGCGTCAACGGTGTTACCGCACAGTTGGAGGCCGGCAAACGGTTCTTTGAACACAAATATCCGTCGATGCGCTATCTTGCTTATTTCCAAAGCTATACCAATACCCACGGCGACGCCGGGCGCTTGTTGGCGCTCTACGAGGAGGCTTTGGCTGTTGACAAGGTTGATGG
>CAZDIC010000071.1:4484-7650 GCA_964505395.1 uncultured Alistipes sp.
GTGGAGCGCGCTGCTGCGTTACCTATCGACACTGTTAAGTTTCACCAACTGCAAATAATTAAGAACACCACTCTGGCGCGTGAAACTGTTACCGGTGAATATGGTGTGATGCAATTTCGAGGCTATCCCTTACATCTGTTTGAGGTCGAGGAGTATGTTGACCTCTGTGTGGAGATCATTGAAACTCTGAATAGGCTTAACCCGAAAATAGCGATAGAACGTTTCACTTCGCAAGCTCCGGCCGACCTGCTTTTGGCGCCTCGCTGGGGCTTGAAGAATTACCAATTTACTAATTTACTAAACAACCGTCTTGCCGCTCGCTAATCGCTGTCTGCTGCTCGTTAACAGACGGCATTCCGCTCGCTAACAGCCTAAAAGCCCGGTAACCGATTGCTGTTCCGCCACCGCTTTAGTTGCGCAGGGATGGCTATATGCTATCGTTGTGCTTAGAAGTGTGACTTATTGAGCTTTGGGTTGTGGGCCTATCGTTGTGCTTTGAAGGCGAATGTGCGATTGTAGAAGAAGTTGGCGAGGGTGTAAACAACCATGCCGATAATGGTTGCAATGGCGTAGCCGGTGACAGTGATGGCCGGTAGCAGTGTGGCGTTGTGCAACGCGATTTGTGGCGTCTCAAACATCAGTGTGCCGAGCGCAGTGTGGGTGTTGAGCAACCAGAGCACCAACAGTTGCAGTGTGTAGCATATTCCCCAACCGAGTATGAAACTCAAGGCTTCGCGCGTAACCTTTCCGCTCGACCGAAACACCCACGTTTTGTTCCATATAAATGAGTTGATAAGTCCGGCAATGTAGCCTATGAGGTTTGATACGTAGGGGTTGAGGTGCAACACCGATTTACACAGCGCAATGACCACGAGGGTTATCAATGTGTTGATAACTCCCACGGCAAGGAATTTTATAAACTGAAGAATCTGAGCGTGGCTCATCTGTGATAATGATGTTGGTTAGCGGTGTTGTTGGTTAGCTGTGGCGGTTAACGGTATCGGAGTTTAACTGTGGCGTTGGTGGTGAGAGTCATGGTGCCGTTCCGGGTGGTGCTCATTGTGGTGCTCGTCGTCGCTGTGATATGAGAGCACCGGAAGCGACCAATTCCACTTCAATGCACACAAGCGTAACACTATCACCACTGTGGCGCAGAGCACTTGTTGCAATATTTCCGAGCCATCGCAAGCACGCACGGCCCAGTAGGCAAATCCTCCCGCCAGGCATGCTGTGGCGTAGATGTCTTTGCGGAAGAATAACGGTTCCTGGTTAATCAGAATGTCGCGCAACACACCACCGAAGGCACCGGTGATGCTACCCATGACTATTGCCACCCACATCGGATAGCCAACGGCGAGGGTTTTCTGTATGCCAATCACTACAAACAGCGCCAATCCCAATGTGTCGAATATAAACAGCATACGGTTGTTGCTCACCAACAGTTTGCGGAACATGATTACCACTGCCAGGGCAATGCCTGTTACGCCGAGATATATCCATGTTTGCATCCAAAACACGTCGATGTTGAGGAGAATGTCGCGCAGGGTGCCGCCACCGATGGCGGTGACCAATCCAACCGTGTAGGCGCCAAACCAGTCAAATTTATGGTAGGCGGCGAGGCGGATTCCGCTGATAGCAAATGCTATGGTGCCAATCAGCTCGATTATGGTGAGAAAAATAGATTCCAAGTGTAGTAGCTTTTTGGGGTGATTGCTGATAATAGGGTAGGGGTGGTTATTTCCCCTTGTTCTCGTTGCTGTAGTAGCGGCAAACCGATGTGAGATAGCAGTTGAGGCAGTCGGGCCTACGAGCTTTGCACACGTATCGTCCGTGAAGAATCAGCCAATGGTGAGCGGTTGGGATGATTTCGCCCGGAATGTGCTTCACCAAGGTTTTCTCGGTTTCGAGCGGTGTGTGTGAGTTGGTGGTCAGTCCGATTCGTTCCGACACGCGAAACACATGGGTGTCGACCGCCATGGCTGCTTTGTTCCAGATTACGGCAAGCATCACATTTGCAGTCTTACGTCCCACGCCCGGAATCTTCATCAAGTCGTCGATATTGTCTGGTAGCTCGCTACCAAATTTCTCCACAATGGTTTTGGCAGCGCCTATCAGTGAACGTGTCTTGTTGTTGGGATATGAAACCGAACGTATATACTCAAATACTACTTCGGGCGATGCCACCGCCAGCGTTTCAGCGTCGGGATATGCCTCAAACAGCGCAGGGGTAATCATGTTGACGCGCTTGTCGGTGCATTGGGCCGAGAGGATGACCGCCAACAGCAGGTGGAACGGAGTGTCGTAGTGAAGCTCCGTTTTCGGCTCCGGCATTTCGCGCGAGAAGATATCTATGACAGCCTTGTAGCGCTCTTTGATGGTCATTTCGGTTCGGTTTTAGTGAGGGTCGAGAATGGCTGATGTGCCTTTCATTGCCAGGAAGCATAGAAGGATGCCGCCAACCACGCTGACCGTAAGGTAGAGTAACGCCTCACGCATCTTGCCGTCGTTTGCCATTGCCACAATGTCGAGGGCAAACGACGAGAAGGTGGTGAAACCGCCGAGAAATCCGGCGATGATGAAGCGGTTGAGCTTCACCGAAACGTTAAAATGGTTGAGTAGAGCCCACGCAATGCCGATGACCAAGCAACCGAGGAGGTTTACCACCACGGTGTTGCCGGTTTTCGGTGAGCAGAGATTGCTTTGCTGCACGAGGAAACGGCTAACGGCTCCCGTTGCGCCGCCAAGTGCCACAATCAGTGTCTCAACAAGTGAGATTGCCATTGCGAGGAGTGGGAATTAGTGTGCGTGGGTAAATTCGCGCAGGAAACGAACATCGTTTTCCGAGAACAAGCGCAGGTCGTTTACGCGATATTTGAGGTTCGCAATACGTTCTACACCCATGCCGAGTGCAAAGCCGTTGTACTCTTTTGAATCGATGCCACAGGCCTCCAATACATTCGGGTCAACCATGCCGCAGCCGAGGATTTCAACCCATCCGGTGTGTTTGCAGAAGCCGCAACCTTTACCACCGCAGAGGTTACAGGAGATGTCCATTTCAGCCGATGGCTCGGTGAAGGGGAAGTAGCTCGGGCGCAGACGGATTTTGGTTTCCGGGCCAAACATTTCGCGAGCGAAGTAGAGCAATGTTTGCTTCAGGTCGGCAAAC
>CAZDIC010000072.1:0-7618 GCA_964505395.1 uncultured Alistipes sp.
AACTGTGCAACAATTCATTAGACTTTTTTTCGGGCCCAAAGTGACAAACTCCCGCCGGATCTGATTCCAAACAACACCGTTGTAGTGATACCTCCGGCCTCAAAATATGGGATAAAAGCAGGAGATGCAGCCAGCGAAGCCGATGCTGAGAAACGAGCTGTTGAAATAATGAGCCGTTATCACTAAAAAAGATTAAATCTTAATAGAGCTTTAGTCTTAATAGCCAAAATTAACACTCTATTTTAAGCATTACGTAGCTCAAATACTTATTTTTGCATCAACGATTCAACACCTTAGTGACACACGTGAGCATTAGGGTGTTTGAATTTTGTGTATAGTAAATTTCAGACAGTTGTAAGCCAATTAAAAAATCAAATCCACACTGCAGCAAATCTCTGAAACGCAAATAGAAAAATAAAAACAACATAAAACAAAACTTTTTATGAGTGAAACGGTAAATATCCGCGAGTTAAACGAACTCGTAGCGAGCAAAAATGATTTTGTCAGCCTAATCACACGAGGCATGGATCAGACCATTGTTGGTCAGAAGCACCTCGTTGAATCACTCTTGATTGCACTTCTTTCCAACGGGCACGTGCTGCTCGAAGGTGTGCCGGGCTTGGCCAAAACCCTTGCCATCAAGACCTTGTCACAACTCATCGACGCAAAGTACAGCCGTATTCAGTTTACCCCCGACCTTCTACCTGCCGATGTTATCGGTACAATGGTATATAGCGTAAAGTCGGAGCAATTCCAAGTGAAGCGCGGACCGATTTTCGCCAACTTCGTGTTGGCCGATGAAATTAACCGTGCTCCGGCCAAGGTGCAGTCAGCACTGCTTGAAGCCATGCAGGAGCGCCAAGTAACCATCGGTGATAACACCTTCATGCTTGACGAGCCGTTCTTGGTAATGGCAACTCAAAACCCAATTGAGCAGGAAGGCACCTATCCCCTACCTGAAGCACAAGTCGACCGTTTCCTTCTCAAGGTTGTCATCGGTTATCCCTCACGCGAAGAGGAGAAAATCATTGTGCGCCAGAACATCACCAACGAGAAAAAGAAAGTTACACCGCTTTTGAAGCCCGAAGAAATTCTTGAGGCACAAAAGATTGTGGAACAAATCTATATCGACGAAAAGATTGAGCGCTACATTGTTGACATTGTGTTTGCCACACGTTTCCCTGCTGACTACGGTTTGAAAGACCTCACCGGCATCATCGCCTTCGGTGCATCACCTCGTGCATCAATCTCATTGGCTCGTGCAGCTCGTTCATACGCATTCCTACGTCAACGCGGATATGTAATCCCCGAAGATGTTAGAGCGGTGTGTCACGATGTGCTTCGTCACCGTATCGGCTTGACCTACGAAGCTGAGGCCAACAACATCACTGCCGATGAAATCATCTCAGAGATACTTGACAAAGTTGAAGTGCCCTAAACAATAGGGCAATTCAACCGGCCGAGAGTTCACCACCTCAGCCACAAGTAAGCGTTAATCAAACGGTAAAAAATCAGCCGACAGCTGATGAAATTCTCTGAAGACCAATGGATGCAAAAGAACTTCTAAAGAAGGTTAGACGAATTGAAATCAAAACTCGCGGCCTGTCGCAAAACATATTTGCCGGTGAATATCACTCGGCATTTAAGGGGCGCGGTATGACGTTTTCGGAGGTGCGTGAATATCAATACGGCGACGACATTCGCGATATTGACTGGAACGTGACCGCCCGTCACAACCACCCATACGTCAAAGTTTATGAGGAGGAACGCGAACTGACAGTAATGCTGTTGGTCGATGTGAGCGGGTCGCGCCTATTCGGAGCAATTGGTGAGGAGAAACGCGAGATGATTGCCGAAATAGCAGCTACATTGGCCTTCTCGGCAATTCAAAACAACGACAAAATCGGTGTAATTTTCTTCTCTGACAAAATCGAGAAGTTCATTCCGCCGAAGAAAGGTCGCAAGCACATTCTCTTTATCATCCGCGAACTCCTTGATTTCACACCCGACAGCCATGGCACCGACATTGCCATGGTGTTGCGCTACTTCTCCGACGCTCTGAAAAAGAGATGCACCACCTTCCTTATTTCCGACTTCATCGACGACAAAGACTACTACAAAGCGTTGTCAATTGCCTCAAACAAGCACGATGTATATGGTGTGCAGGTGTATGATAAACGCGATGCACAAATTCCCGACATAGGCCTGATGCGAGTGCGCGACCTTGAAAGCGGTTCGGAACGATGGATCGACACATCATCAAAGAAAGTGCGCAGTGAATATCAACGTTGGTGGTATGAACGTCAACAAAACATGTCGGACACGCTGAAACGCTGCCGTGTAGGCTCTGTATCAGTAGCGACCGACGAAGACTATGTCACAGCCCTTATGGGGTTGTTTAAACGCAGAGGATAACTGCGAACACCAATCAGTAAGCTATAAACGAGCATTACGAAATGAAAATAACAAACAGATATATTGCATCTGCAGCGCTTGCACTGATGGCTATGGTCACCATAAGCCAGCCGGCGGTTGCAAAAATGTCGATAAAGGCCTCGGCCGACTCATCCCAGATGGTGATGGGACAGCAGATGGCTATCAAACTTGATATCATCGACAGCCAGAGCTCTCCGTCGCAACTAATTGTCGACAAGAACAGCTTTCCGGCAGAGGTGGAAATTGTTGATTGGGTGTATGGCGACACTACCGACCTCAAGAACGGCACTGTCGAGATGCAACGCGCATTGGTAATACAGTCGTTTGACTCGGGCGCGTATGTCATCCCGCCATTCCTGCTTGTTAACGGCCCCGACACCGTGAGAAGCCGAGAACTTACAATCAAGGTGCTCCCGGTGGATGTAAGCGCAATGAAGGACATCAATCCAATTGCACCACCGGCCGATTTCCAAAGCAAGTGGTATGACTTTCTACCCGATTGGCTGACCGACTATTGGATGTGGTATCTGCTTGGCATTTTCGTGATTGCAGCCGGAATATGCGCATACCTGATTCTGACCCACAAAGTTGAGGTCAACATCTTGCCTCAAAAGAAACGCCTGCCGCCCGATGTTATTGCCATCAACCGCTTGACAGCGTTGAAGGAAGCCCAATTGTGGGAACGCGGCCAGGAGAAAGAATACTACACTCAACTCATTGATATTCTGCGCGAATACCTGCAAGAGCGCTTCAGCATCAACGCCATGGAGATGACCTCATCGCAGATACTGAAAGCGTTGCAATCAAACGAAGAAACTCGCTTGCCGCACACCCACATGCAGAAGGTGGTTGAAATTGCCGACTTTGTTAAATTTGCCAAAGTGCGTCCGTTGCCCGACGACAACGTCAGAGCCTGGCAAAACGCTCTTCAATTTGTTGAAGAAACCAAACCGGCACCCGAGCCGGAGGAGGATGGCAAACAAGCAGCCACACCGGCGAGAGAAAACAATGAACCAACAAAAGATAAGGAGAAGAAATAATGCAGCTCGCTCATCCCGGAGTCTTGTGGCTCTTCCTGATATATGTGCCCTTGATTGCATGGTATGTGTGGAAACGCAACACATCTCATCCGTCATTAAGCATATCAACCACAGCCCCATTCCAAAATATAAAACGACCGTTTAGGCAGTATGTGCTTCACGGGCTGTTTGTTTTGCGATTACTTGCCATAGGTTGCTTGATTATAGTGTTGGCACGTCCGCAAACACGCGATTCGTGGCGAACATCAAAAACCGAAGGCACCGACATGGTGATTGCGCTCGACATCTCATCGAGTATGTTGGCTCGCGACTTCAAGCCCGACCGCTTGGAAGCTGCTAAGAAAATCGCCGCGAAATTCATTAACGGACGCGAAAACGACAACATGGGTCTGGTGGTGTTTGCCGGCGAGGCATTCACCGGAGTGCCCATGACCACCGACCGCGCAACACTCACCAACTATGTAAATGCCCTTAACCGCGAAATGCTTGAAGATGGTACCGCCATCGGTGATGGTCTTGCCACTTCAATCAACCGCATCAAAGAGGGTAAAGCAAAATCGAAGAGCATCATTCTGCTCACCGACGGTTCGAATAACACCGGCATTGTGGCCCCGCTTACAGCAGCGGAAATTGCACGCAAGATGGGCATTAAAGTCTATACCATCGGTGTGGGTACCAACGGCACAGCTCCATATCCACAAATCAACATGTTTGGTCGCATTGAATATGTGCCGATGCCGGTTGTAATCGACGAAAACACGCTGAAAGAGATTGCCCGTGTCACAGGTGGTAAATACTTCCGCGCCACAGGCAACAAAGTGCTTTCCGAAATCTTTGATGAAATCGACAAGCTGGAGAAAACCGAACTCGATGTGCGTCACTTCTCTCACACCGAAGACTGCTATATGCCGTGGGCATTGTTAGCACTCGGGCTCTTCCTCTTGGAATTGATATTGCGTAACACCTATCTCAGAACTACACCTTAAACCGACCCGGCCACGGTTCCACGGTTTGAGAAGTTAAACAGTTAAACAGAGAAAAATCATGACATTCGCATATCCACATTTGCTATATTTGCTGATTCTGATACCGGTGCTGTTCGGCTTGTGGTATTGGAGTCGCTTATCACGCAAAGCGAAACTACGTCGCTACGGGCAGTTGGAGTATCTTCAACCGCTAATGCCCGATGCTTCAAAATATATGCCGGCAGTGAAAATCACACTTGAACTGTTGGCTCTGGCATTTCTAATTGTTGCCGTTGCACGCCCGCGTGTCGGCCAAAAAGAGGAGGTTGAAAACACCTCGGGCATTGAAGTAATGATTGCGTTCGACGTGTCGCGCTCAATGTTGGCATCATCGACCGATGACCCTAACGGAGTGTCACGTCTGCAACGTGCAAAATATATCCTCAACCGCCTTATCGACAAACTCGATAACGACAAAGTGGGATTGATTGTGTTTGCCGGCGAGGCTTACACACAGTTACCAATCACCACCGACTTCATGTCGGCACGCATGTACATCGACGACATCTCAACCGACATGGTGCAGACTCAAGGCACCGCAATCGGCACAGCCCTTAACATGGCCATAAACTCATTTTCGCCCGATGAGGATATCAACAAAGCTATCATTCTTATCACCGACGGTGAAAACCACGAAGGAGATGCCAATGAAATGGCAAAATATGCCAAGAGCCTCGGCATTGAAGTTGACGTTATCGGTGTTGGCTCAACCAAAGGTGCCCCCATTCCTTTGAATAGCAGCCGAGGCGAATTCCTGCACGATGCATCAGGAGCTCCGGTAACCACCTACCTCAACGAGAATATGGCAAAAGAGATTGCATCGACAGGTGGAGGTTCCTACATCAACGGCTCCGGCAACAAGGCTGTTGACCAATTGCTCGGACGCCTTGACAAAATCAAGAAATCAGACCTGAAACATATATCCTACAAAGCAAGTGCCGAGCAATTCCCGGTATTCACTTGGATTGCACTGATTTTGCTTGTGATAGATGCTTGTATCAGTCCATCGAAGATTGGATGGCTCAAACGATTCACATTCTTCAGCAAAGAAACTACCGAAGAATAACTACTCGAAACACAGCTATTCAAAAATGTGGAATGTAAGATTGAACAACAAACAATGAAACGGTTAATCAACATAATATCAGGTTCACTACTCCTTATGCTCCCCGTGGCAACACTTTCGTCGTGTCACCACGGCGACAAAGCCACTGAGGTGACATCAACAAAGAAGGAGCGTAACAGCATCAAAAACGGCAATAAGCTTTATGAACAAAAACGATATGCCGATGCCGAGGTGGCGTATAAAAAAGCGTTGGAAGAGAATCCCAACAATGCAACAGCACAGTTTAACCTGGCATCATCATATCTCAAACAACGTGGTGAGGACTTGACCAATAAGGAGGATTCACTAATCAAAACTGCCGATGCAATGTTGGCCAAAGTGGCACAGACTCCCGACAATAAGCTTGTGGAGTCGGCATCGTATGACCGTGGCAACGTGGCCTACAAAGCTGAAGACTACGCCTCGGCAATTGAACAGTATAAAAATGCTCTTCGTAAGAACCCGAACAACGATCAAGCTCGCCAAAACCTGCGTCTGGCTCAACTAAAGAAACAGGAGCAGGATAAAAACAATCAGAACCAGGACAAAAATCAGAATCAAGATCAAAACAAGGACCAGAATAAAGATCAAGACAAGCAGGACCAACAGCAAAATCAAGATCAAAATCAGGACCAGAACAAAGACCAAAACAAAGATAAAGATCAGAGCCAACAGAACAAGCAAGATCAACAGCAGGACAAAAAGCAACCTCAGCAGCAACAGCAAGGAGGCTTGAGCGATGCCGGTGCTCAGCAGATTCTGAAAGCTATGGAAGATAAGGAGAACGGCACCCGTCAGAAAGTTGAACTGATGAAGCAAGGTGAGGAAAAGCGAGCTAACCGCCGCACCACCGACAAGCCTTGGTAACCGTTTGACATTCCACCGAAACCTGATTACAAATCAGGAGATTGATATCAAATCAAATTCTTATCGGAAACCACGAAGTAAGTATTGCAAGGAAATAAGGAATATTTCAGCTATTTGATGTTTTGTAAACAACAGCGTATGAAAAAGTTGTTAATAACATTGGCACTAATTTTGAGCATCGTTGCAGAAACGGTTGCTCAAACTTCGTTTCAAGTTGTGCCACCACGAAATGTAATTGCAGGCAATGTGTTCTACGTAACCTACCGTCTCACCAATGGTAACGGTAGCGGATTGAATGCGCCTGCCATCAGCGGATGTAAATTGTTGTCGCCACGACCCGGTGTCAGCACCATGCAATCGGTGCAGATAATCAACGGTAATCAGACATCAAGCACAACCGAAGATTACACCTACACATATCGTGCGGAGAAAGAGGGCACCTACACCATTCCGGCCGCCTCAATCACCTCCGATGGCAAAACCTACCAATCAAAACAGGCGACCTTTAAGATTCTGCCTCCCGACAGCAATCAAGCTGCAAGCAACAACCGAAACGGTGGCGGATACCAAAGCCCGCGTGTTGACAACATCGACAGCCAAGACTCTCAAACAAAAATCAATAAGGATGACATCTTTGTGAGGGTAATTCTCAACAAGAGTCATGCCTATGAGGGTGAGGCTATTGAATGTACGCTTAAGTTATATACCAAATTTGAACGTATCAACTCATTCATGATGACCACTCCGCCAACTTTCGACGGATTCCTCATCGAAGAGATGAACACCCAGGCAGCACTTAACGATGTAGAACACTACAACGGACAGAACTACATCACCGCAGTACTGAAGAAATGCATTATCTACCCTCAGAAGTCGGGTAAACTCACAATCAGTTCAGGTAAATATGATTTGAGTGTGGTGCAGTTGGAACGAGTATCAAACGGATTCTTTATCTCGGCTCGCCCCATCGAAAAGAGCGTACATCTGCAACCGTTCACCCAAACGGTCGACATCACCGCCCTACCCTCCGGAGCCCCCGCTTCATTTAACGGAGCCGTTGGCCAATTTAAGTTTGAGAGCAACATGAGCAGCACCACACCTCGCACAGGCGAAGCTGTGTCGTTGCGCTACATCATAACCGGCAC
>CAZDIC010000073.1:0-3824 GCA_964505395.1 uncultured Alistipes sp.
CATGCGATCCATTAAACCTTTCACGATGGCGGGGATGAAACGGGCATCAATGGCGCCACCAACGATACAGTTGTGAACTACCAATTTGCCACCCCATGCCAACGGCAATTCCTGAGTGTCGCGAATGCTCATCTTAAACTCCTGGTTGCCGAACTTGTAGGTGTCGGGTAGGGGAGCATCCTCAGAGTATGGCTCGATAATCAGGTGAACTTCACCAAACTGACCTGCGCCACCAGATTGTTTCTTGTGGCGATAGTCGGCACGTGCGGCCTTGGTGATGGTTTCGCGATAAGGAATCTTCGGCTCCTCGAATATGATGGGGAGCTTGTCGTTGTTTTCCACACGCCATTTCAGGGTGCGAAGGTGGAATTCACCCTGTCCTGAGAGTATGGTTTGTTTAAGTTCCTTGCTCTGTTCAATTTCCCATGTCGGGTCTTCTTCGTGCATGCGAGTGAGTATTGCCGACAATTTTTCAGCATCGCTTTCGGTGACGGGGCGCACAGCGCGTTGATACTTGGGCGCCGGATACTTGATGAAGTCATCGAATGCAATTTCACAACCTTTTTCGTTTAGAGTGTTGCCACGACGAACATCCTTCAGTTTCACGGTTGCTCCGATATCGCCGGCACACAGTTTGTCAACCGGAGTCTTAATCTGACCGCAAACGCAGTAGATCTGGGCCAAACGTTCTTTGCCGCCACGTGTAACGTTGTCGAGGTCGGCACCGGCATTCAGTGTGCCCGACATTACTTTGAAATATTGAACTTCACCGATGTGCGGTTCAACTGTGGTTTTGAACATGAAGATGCTCAGCGGGCCGTTGCTGTCGGGCTTAACTTCTTCGCCTGCGCTGTCAACCGGTGCGGGCATATCGTTAACGAAGGGAACGACATTGCCGAGGAATTCCATCATGCGGCGCACACCCATATCTTTCAAGGCGCTTACGCAGAACACGGGGTAGATTGAGCGGTCAACCAAGCCCTTGCGGATACCTTCGCGCATTTCGTCTTCGGTGAGGTGGCCTTGGTCAAAGAATTTCTCCATAAGGCTTTCGTCGTTTTCGGCGGCAGCCTCAACGAGAGCTTGGTGAAGTTCGGTTGCGCGATCCATTTCTTCGGCCGGTACATCCTCGATGGTGGGTACGCCGCCTTCGGGGCCCCATGAGTATTTTTTCATCAAAAGAACGTCAATCATGGCGTTGAAACCGGGGCCAACCGAGAGGGGATACTGGATGGGAGTAACCTTCGGGCCGAAGATTTCGCGCATCTGCTCAAGGGTGTTGTCGTAGTCGGCTTTTTCACCGTCAAGCTGGTTGATGGCAAAGATAACCGGCTTTTTGAGCGAAGCTGTGGTGCGGAAAATGTTTTGTGTGCCAACTTCCACGCCATACTGTGCGTCAACAAGGATCACACCGGTGTCGGTTACGCTGAGCGCTGTTACTGCGTTGCCAACAAAGTCGTCGGCTCCCGGGCAGTCAAACACGTTCAATTTCTTGTTCAGAAATTCGGCATAAAAAACCGTGGAAAAGACAGAGTAGCCATACTCCTTCTCCACAGGGAAATAGTCGGAAACGGTGTTTTGTGCTTCCACCGTACCGCGACGTTTTATAACTCCACACTCGTAAAGCATCGCTTCAGCGAGTGTGGTTTTTCCCGAGCCTTTGCTGCCAAGCAAAGAGATGTTTTTGATTTCGTTAGTTTGATAAACCTTCATGTTATTAGAGAAATTTTAGTTACTTTGGTTTATGAAATCTGTTTATTTGAAAGGCCCAATCGGGCTTGATGCGCAGATTGCTCTGTGGCTCAAACGGCGTTTGAACTTTTCGGAGCGCAAATTAGCAATTAATTTTCTAATTGCAATAATATTTTATATGTTACACAACATATTTTGCCAATTATTTATTATGCCGACCTTCGCATTC
This sequence comes from uncultured Alistipes sp., assembly GCA_964505395.1. GTDB lineage: Bacteria > Bacteroidota > Bacteroidia > Bacteroidales > Muribaculaceae > UBA7173. The sequence goes on from CAZDIC010000073.1 coordinate 1,922, forward strand.
CCCGGTGGAGAATGAAATGTAAGATGTTATTTTGGCGCAATGGGGCATGTGCTGTGATTTTTGGCACGATTATTGCCGCTTAGCGATTGTGATGTCTGTTTTGAATAGACGTTTTTTTTGAGTAAATTTGCACTTTGGTAGCGTGTGGCTTTTATTGCCCATGATTTTGCTACCGATTGTGTGAAGGAGCAACGTGATAGATAAAATTGATAAAACGAAGAGAATTTACCTCAATATATGGAAGAGAATTGCCAAATAGTATCGTTCGGACGCTTTGATATTAATCCCAAAGAGACTCCGGCAGAACCGCAGTGGGACGACCTCGCGGTGATTGCCACTCGCAATTTGGTGCTTTTCCCGGAAGTGACCATACCGATTGCGTTGATGCGTGAGAATGCTCGCAAGGTGGCTACGTATGCCTCGGATAATCACATCCCGGTGGGCATCTGTTGCCAGTTAAATCATGCTGATGAACATGTTACCGACTATAAAAAGGTGTATAACTATGGTGTGGTTGCCGATGTGGTGCAGGTGCTTGACCTGCCCGGTGGCGGACATACAGCACTGGTTAGAGCTCGAGGTAAATTTAAAATCATAGGCCCGGCTGAAGGGAAGACCATTCCCGGTTCGGAACTTAATGTGGTTGCAAAACCGGTGGCTGACAAACTGTCAACTGCTGCTGACAAGCAATTTGATGTGTTGCTTGACAGCATCCGCCAGGTGTGCAAGCGCATATCCTCAAGCTCGGATGGAAATTCTCCCATGGTGTTCTCGGCCGACGACACATCGAATCCTACCGAATTCATCAATATTGTGGCTACGAATATGCCTATCGACACGGCAGTGAAGATGAAACTGCTGTCGATGAGCATGATTAAGCAACGCGCGTTTAAACTTTTCCAAGCGCTTCAGGTGTTGCTCGACAATATGGAGCTTGCCAACAATATCAAGGCAAGGGCTATGGAGGAGATGAACCAACAAAATCGCAATGCGTTCCTTCAGCAGCAGATGAATGCCATTCGGGAGGAATTGTATGGCGACGAAGAGGAAGAAACGGCATCGCTGCGCAAGAAACTGCAAGAGACAGCACTTCCCGAGGCGATTGCCAAGCAGTTGGACAAGGATATTGACCGATTGTCGCGCCTCAACCCTTCAATGCCCGATTATTCCACTCTGCTCACATACATTGAGACCGTGCTTGACTTGCCGTGGGGCGTAACCACGCCGCTAAACGAAGATTTTAAACAAGCCGAGAAGGTGCTGAACGAGGAGCACTACGGCTTGGAGAAGGTCAAGGACCGTATCTTGGAGCAGTTAGCGGTTATGATGCATAACCCTAAAGGGAAATCACCGATATTGTGTTTGGTTGGCGCGCCCGGTGTGGGTAAAACCTCGTTGGGCCAATCAATAGCTAAGGCGCTCGGCCGTAATTATCAGCGAGTGTCGTTGGGCGGATTGCACGATGAGGCCGAGATTCGCGGTCACCGTCGCACATACATAGGTGCTATGCCGGGTCGAATAATCGATTCTATGCGTAAAGCAAAATCGAGTAACCCGGTGATTCTGCTTGATGAGGTTGATAAGATTGGTAAGGACTTTAAGGGAGATCCGTCGGCGGCCCTGCTTGAGGTGCTTGACCCGGAGCAGAACTGTAAATTCCACGACAACTACATTGATGTGGATTTCGACCTTAGTAATGTGTTGTTTATCGCAACCGCCAACACATTGTCAACATTGTCGCAGCCGTTGCTCGACCGTATGGAGATTATAGAAATCTCGGGGTATCTCGTGGAGGAGAAGATGGAGATTGCTCGTCGCCACCTTTTGCCGAGAGTTTTGAAACAGAATGATATACCGGATGGCGCTATCACATTCTCCGACGATGCTTTGCGTCAGATTGTGG
>CAZDIC010000073.1:3924-7605 GCA_964505395.1 uncultured Alistipes sp.
GATATACCGGATGGCGCTATCACATTCTCCGACGATGCTTTGCGTCAGATTGTGGAGCAGTATACCTCCGAGAGTGGTGTGCGTCAACTCGAGAAGGCAATTGCTACGGTTATCCGCAAACTGGTGTTGCGCAAAATGCGTAAGTTGGATTTCCCCAAGGAGGTGCTGCCGGAACATCTGCACGACTATCTTGGACTGCCTATTCACACATCGGATAAATATGAAACCAATGAATTTCCGGGTGTTGTCACCGGCTTGGCATGGACTGCCGTAGGGGGCGAAATCCTCTTCATTGAGGCTTCTTTGTCGAAGGGTAAAGGTGAGAAACTTACTCTTACAGGTAACCTTGGCGATGTGATGAAAGAGTCGGCGGTTATAGCATTGCAGTATGTGAAAGCGCATGCCGAGCAGTTGAATATCGCTCCGGAGATGTTCGACACCTATAACCTTCATATCCACGTGCCCGAGGGCGCTATCCCCAAGGATGGCCCGTCGGCAGGTATCACCATGGCTACTGCCATTGTGTCGGCTTTCACCGGCCTGAAGGTTAAACCGCGCATTGCCATGACCGGTGAAATCACTCTGCGAGGCAAAGTGCTTCCGGTAGGTGGCATTAAGGAGAAAATACTTGCGGCCAAGCGTGCCGGCATCACCGATATAATCGTGTCGGAGGAGAACCGTCGCGATGTTGAAGATATCAACGAACGCTATGTTAACGGCCTCACCTTCCATTATGTGAAGACCGTGCTCGATGTGATTGCGGAGGCGTTAACCAACGAAAAAGCATAATAACATTCTATTCACCTCATAAATAAGGTAAATGCCAATGGCAGAAAATAGTTTATTAACCCGTCTTGAAGGTATTGAGGCTCGCTTTGAGGAGGTCTCAACGCTTATCACCGACCCGGCTGTAATTGCCGATATGAAACGCTATGTGCGTTTAAACAAGGAGTATAAGGACCTTGAAAAGTTGACAACTGCAACCCGCACATATCGCAATCTGCTTGGCAATATTGAGGAGGCAAAGACGATTCTCGACACTGAAAGTGATGCGGATATGCGTGATATGGCACGAGAACAGCTCGATGAAGCTTCGGCAGCGCTGCCTCAACTCGAAGAGGAGATTAAGATACTGCTGATTCCGGCTGATCCGGAGGATGCCAAAAATGCTATTGTTGAGATTCGTGGCGGCACGGGTGGCGATGAAGCGGCTCTGTTTGCCGGCGACCTCTTTAAGATGTATTCTAAATACTGCGAGTCGAAAGGTTGGCAGGTGTCGGTAACAAGCTTTAGCGAAGGCACTGCCGGTGGCTTTAAGGAGATTGTGTTTGCCGTGACCGGCGACAATGTGTATGGCACATTGAAGTATGAGAGCGGAGTGCACCGTGTGCAACGTGTGCCTGCAACCGAAACTCAAGGTCGAGTGCACACATCGGCGGCTACCGTGGCTGTGTTGCCCGAGGCCGAAGCCTTCGATGTGGAAATTAACGAAGGTGAAATCAAGTGGGAAACCTTCCGAAGCGGAGGCGCAGGTGGCCAGAATGTGAACAAAGTGGAATCGGGCGTTCGTTTGCGCTATATGTAGAAGAACCCGAACACAGGCGAGACCGATGAAATTTTGATTGAATGTACCGAGACTCGCGACCAGCCTAAGAATAAGGAGCGCGCCCTTAGCCGTTTGCGCACATTTATCTACGACAAGGAACACCAGAAATATGTCGACGATATTGCATCTCGTCGTAAGACTTTGGTGTCGACAGGTGACCGTTCGGCTAAGATTCGCACATATAACTATCCGCAGGGGCGCATTACCGATCACCGCATTAACTACACCATCTATAACCTTCAAGCATTTGTTGACGGCGATATTCAGGATTGCATTGACCACCTGATTATTGCTGAGAATGCCGAAAAATTGAAGGCTGCAGAATTGTAATCAATTGAAACCAAGTTATCGTAAGATATGGATAAACAACAATTAGTAGAGCAGATTACACGCAAACAATCTTTTCTTTGTGTGGGGCTTGACAGCGACCCGCTGAAATTGCCCAAATCAGTGTTGGAACAGGCTGCATCGCCCGCAGAGGCTATGCTGACATTCAACAAGGCAATTATTGATGCTGTGGCACCTTATTGTGTCGCCTTCAAACCTAACACAGCCTTCTATGAGGCACTCGGTGCCGAGGGATGGAATGTGTTGCAGCAAACCGTTGACTACATCAAAACCAAATACCCCGAGCAATTTATTATTGCCGATGCGAAACGTGGCGATATTGGCAATACATCTGCGCTCTATGCTCGCGCCTTCTTTGAAAAGATGAATGTAGATGCCATTACGGTAGCTCCTTACATGGGTTCCGACAGTGTAAAGCCGTTCTTGGGCTTCGATGGCAAGTGGGTGATTTTGCTCGCGCTGACATCTAACCCGGGTTCCCACGACTTTCAGTTCGCCAAAAGCGAAGAGCAAAAGCCGCTGTATGCAAATGTGTTGACAACCGCGCAGCAGTGGGCCGGTAGTGATGAGATTATGTTTGTTGTCGGAGCCACTCAGGGTGAGATGTTTGCCGACATTCGCAAGTATGCTCCCGAAAACTTTTTGCTCGTTCCCGGTGTTGGTGCTCAGGGTGGCGACTTGGCCACAGTGTGCCGATTTGGCATGACTGACAATTGCGGTCTGTTGGTCAACTCTTCGCGTGGCATCATCTTCGCCTCGAAGGAGAGTGATTATGCCGAGGCCGCCGGCAATGCTGCCAAGCAGTTGGCTTCCGAGATGGCTTTGATGTTGAAGCAATATAGTAAAATTTAACGCTTGATTTCATGATGCTTTAGCAAAAATCAGCTACATTTGTCAACGCAAAAAGATAGCAAGCTATATGCATGACAAAATGCTGTGCAAATCACGTTAATGCTATATCAAAATAATAGACGCAAATCATTTGAACCAATTTAAAATATCATAAAAATGACAATCGACAATTACAACTTCGCCGGCAAAAAAGCCATCGTGCGTGTTGACTTCAATGTGCCCTTGGATGAAAACGGCCACATCACCGATGATACTCGTATCCGCGGTGCGCTCCCCACTCTTAAGAAAATTCTTGCTGATGGTGGTAGCCTCATTATCATGTCGCACATGGGTAAGCCCAAAGGCAAAGTAAATGCAAAGTTCTCTCTTTCACAGATTAAGGACGCTGTAGCTGCTGCTCTTGGTAAGGATGTTCAATTCGCTCCTGACTGCGCTAAGGCTGCTGATGCTGCTGCTAACCTGAAACCCGGAGAAGTGCTTCTCCTCGAAAACCTTCGTTTCTACCCCGAAGAAGAGGGTAAACCCGTAGGTATTGAAAAAGAAGATCCCGCTTATGAAGCTGCCAAGAAAGAGATGAAGTCTCGTCAAAAAGATTTCGCTAAGACTTTGGCTTCTTACGCTGATGTTTATGTAAACGATGCATTCGGTACCGCTCACCGCAAACACGCTTCAACAGCTGTTATCGCCGATTCATTCGCTGCTGACGACAAGATGCTCGGTTACCTCATGGAAAAAGAGGTTACTGCAGTTGACAAAATCCTCAGCGACATCAAACGTCCGTTCACCGCTATCATGGGCGGTTCTAAGGTATCAACCAAGATTGGTATCATTGAGAACTTGATGGATAAAGTTGACAACCTCATCCTCTGCGGTGG
>CAZDIC010000074.1:0-7350 GCA_964505395.1 uncultured Alistipes sp.
CAACAATCTGGCTGACTGTGCCGGCACCCCAACCGTCGTTCCAGTTGTAGCGCTGCAGTTTCATTACGTGGTTGTTGTAGTCGAGAGTGTTGTCGATTTCGTAGTTGGGAACGTAGTAGTTACAGTTGTATTGGTCGATCGGGTCAACAATCCAACCTTCAACCTTGTTGAGGAGTTTGTCGGAGCGGTAGCCAACTTCACCTTCGAAGCCGGGGTTCTTGAGGAGGTTCTCGCTGATATCACCGTTTTCGGTAGCCCAATCGGCTTGGTTACCATAGTCGTGGGTGCGCTGAGTTGACACGAGCAAACCGTCGCGGTAAACGAATACACGGCCGTCGGTGGCAACAGCATAACGATATGTGTGGTAGTTGCCGTCGTGGTTGTAGAATGTGCCGTTGCCGGCTGAGGTAGCGGGGTTAGAGAAGCTTACTTGTGAGGTGCCGTTGTAGAAGCCCATTGATTCGGGTTCAACGTAGGCTTTGAAGCCGGCACCGGCGGGGGTTACGGCATAGCCTGCAAATGAGCTGATGTCGCGTGAAAGTTTAACGCGGAATTCAACGGTGTAGCCGCCTTCGGTGGCTGTGAAGCCGTCGCCTGAGCGATATGCCATAGAGGTGTCGTTGCCGTCAGAGTAAATGGGCGATTCCGACAGAGATTTTTCGGGAAGTTCGGTGCCGATACCGGTGAGGTCGATGTAAGAACGGATGTCACCGCTGCGGAGGATGATTTTACCGGTTGTTTCGGGGAGGGTGCTGGTGAGGGTTACGTAGATTTTACCGTCGGCACTGGGTGAGAGCACTTCGGGGAACACTTCGAAGCCTGAGGTGGCTGTTACGCTGATGGGGTCGGTGCTAACGAGGTTGGCAATCTTCACGTCGATAGCTTTTGAGTTGCCTGTACCTTCAATTGTAACTTCGCTTTCGGCAGGAGTGATTTCGGCCAATGCGGGAGCGTAGGCGCCTGAGCAGTCGAATGTGAAATACTCCATTGTGGCTTTGTTGTTGCAAGTGAAGCCTGTCTTCTGGTCGAGTTGGCGTGATGTGCCGGTGAGCACCATTTCGTCAACATAGAAGGGGGCAGGGCTTGAACCCCAACCGTTGCCGTTAAGGAAGCGTTCCTGATAAAGTGTGATGGTGAGCTGTTTGCAGTCGGCTGAAGTGGTGTAGCTCATGCCGTAGCTCTGGAGACCTGATTGGTTGGTGATTTCAACTGATTCACCGAGGGAGGTGTTTTGTGTTTCCTGCATTTTAACGTAGGCATTGCAGGCGCCTTTGCTGTTGGTGTTCATACCACCGGCAGCGAGGAAGCTGAGGCTATAAGTTGTGTTAGGAGCGACATCAACAATCTGGCTCACTGTGCCGGCACCCCAACCGTCGTTCCAGTTGTAGCGCTGGAGTTTCATAACGTGGTTGTTGAAATCGAGGGTGTTGTTGATTTCGTAGGTGGGGCAAGAGTATGTACAGTTGTATTGGTCGATCGGGTCAACAATCCAACCTTCAACCTGGTTGAAAAGGCTGTCGGTGGCGCGGTAGCCAACTTCACCTTCAAAGCCGGGGTTCTTCAGGAGGTTTTCGCTGAGTTCACCGTTCTCAGTAGCCCAAGAGGCTTGGTTACCATAGTCCTGTGAGCGGAGTGTGGCAATCTGGATGCCGTCGCGATAGGCGAAGATGCGCTTGTCGGAGGTAACGGCGAAGCGGTAGGTGTGATATTTACCGTCGTTGTTATAGAATGTTGAGTTACCACCGGTGGTTGTGGTCTGCAAGTTATAGAGCGAAACCTTGTTCTCACCGTTGTAAATGCCGATAGCTTTCGGCTCAACGTATGCTTTAAATGAGGCTCCGCCGGGGGTTACGGCAAAAGCGTCGACGCTCTGCGATGAGCCTTCGTCGATCTTTGCGCGGAATTCAACGGTGTAGTTGCCTGACTCGGCTGTGAAGCCGTCGCCTACGCGGAAGTTCTTGGCAATGCCGCCTTCGTTGTAAACGGGCGAAGAGCTGAGGTTTTTCTCGGTGAGCGGTGTGCCGTAGCCGGTTACTTCGGCATAAGCGCGATAGTCGCCGCTGCGGAGAATGATTTTACCTGTAGTGGTGGGCAATGTGCTGACAAGGGTAACCGTTACGGTTGAGTTTTCAGCGCCTGCGGGAAGTTCCTCGGGGAATACCTCCAAGCCCGAGGTGGCTGTGAGGGTAATCTTGTCGGCGAGGTTTGATGCATTCACGGTGAAGGTGGCGGTGTTTCCGGTACCGTCAATCACTAATTGCGGTGTTGCCTGAGCAACTGACTTCGGTGCGAGAGTCACTGATGTGGCTGCTTGCACTGTGGGCACTGCACCGAGCGTAGTGGCTGAGAGAGCCAGTGCAGTCAACATTACTTTGAAATAACGTTTTTTCATAAGGTTAATAAAATGGTATTAATTATGTATATTAATTTAATATTCATCTGTTTATCGGGCAAATTTCAGGCGCGAATTGTTACATTCTGCCAGATAAATGCCGTTTGGAAGTGCTGCGACGGATATAGAGTCGGTATCAGAGCTGTTTATTATGCAGCGACCGTCTATGCTATAAACGCTTATTTTATGCATTATAGTATTATCCGTGCGCGATATTTCGGCCATTTTTTTGTCGTAGACCAACCGCGCGTTGTCGGCGAGCGGGGTGGCTATTTTTGATGTTGCATCGTTGGCCACGGCACACCAACCGAGTATGTCGGCTGCCGGTGCTGAGGCTGAGAATGATGTCTCGCGGTTTTTGAACACTGAGGCGCCGGCACCGCTCATCCACACGGCGCGTGGAAGGGCCACGGTGTTGTCGTTTCTTGTTTGGTAGGAGCCAAACAGTGTGGCTTGCGGCAGGGTGGTGCCGTAGTTAATCAGGCAGGCCGAGCGCGAATCGCAGGCGGCAATCGGTTCGGAGGTGTAGCCCACGGCAATGGTGCGTCCGTTGAGGGTGCCGATGCCGGTGGTGAGTGCTACGAAGTCAACATCTTCGGTGGTGTCGTTGGCTTGTGAGGCTTGCTCATATTCAATTTGGAGGTCAAAGCCTTCGGTGGTGACGTTCGACACACATGCCACGGCGGGGGTGGCTCCGCGGCTTGTTACGGTGTTGGCGAGCACCACGGGGATGGTGACAAACGGTTTTTCAAATGTGATGTGGCACATCTCGCCTGTCACTTCGGTGGCTTTTCCTGCCAGGGCTGTGATGCCGTCGAGGTTGTAGCTGCCCGGTTCGGGGAAGAGCATTACGCCCACGGTGTCGCGACTGACAAAGGCATCCGATTGGTTGTAGTTCCAGGAGGATAGCCCGAAGTTGCAGTTGCCCACATTTACATCGGTGATGCGTGGCAGCATGGGCGACTTCATGGCGTAGGTTTGCACTCCCGAGATTATCACGGCGCTGTTGTCAGTGCTGTTAAACACGTGGGGTGTCATCCCTTTGCCCATGGTGAGGCGGCTCACTGCCGGCTCGTCTTCACGGTAGGCGAGGGTGCCGAAGCCGGTTTCGTTTGAGCTTTGGGCTATGCTGTTGTTGAGCATTGAGCTTACGCGATAGGTGACATCGTTGCCGTTGGTCATGGCGTTGTCGAGAGGCCCGTCGCTATAGGTTGTTGTACCGTAGTCGGTGGTGGCGATGGTTTCATAATTGCCGGTGCCGATGGCGCGCTCCACGGTGTAGCCGTCAACCTGCTCCAGGTTTTCGTCGGTCCAGCTGAGGTTCACACGGCTGTCGGAGTCGAGGGCGACGGTGAGCGCAGGGGCTGAGTTGATGTTCCATTCGGGAATCACTTCTTCGTTGGGCGAGAAGGCGGTGGCGGCATCGAAGTTGGCATACTCCTCGCCGGCAGGGGTGAGGTCGAGGCTGCCCCAAAACAGTGAGCGTTTCTCCTCCACCCAGTTGTAGAGTGAATAGCGCTCAATGAAGCTGCAGGTGTCCATCATGGCGAGCACCTCTTCGATGAATGCGCGCTGTTTCTCTTTGCGGGCGGCATCGTCGCTGGGCCAACCTTCGTGGGTCCAGTTGGCGCCGTTGTTCCATTCGGTAATCCAGATGGGACGGCCCGAACGTTCGTGCACCTCTTTCAGTGCGTTATACCAGTCGCGCACGCTGCTGCATTGCACCGAGCTGCCGCTGCCGCCCCAATAGGCGTGGATGGCAACATAGTCAACGCGATAGTTGCGCTTGTCGCATTCGTCGAGGAAGTTATAGAGCCACGAGAAGTCGGTGGTGGCGGGTGAGCCGAGGCGCATACCTGTTTGCAAGTGTTTGGGCCATTCGGCAATGGCGGTGCTTACGCTCACGTTTGATTGCTCGCTGTGGTCGGGCTCGTTGTAGCTGAGCAGGTGGGGCGTGTTGTGTGAGTTGAGCAGTTTTTTCCAATCGGAAGTGCCGCCGGCACCCCATTTCTCGGGCACGAATTCTTGGTTTCGCCAAGTGGTGCCGCGCGCTTCGGGGGTGCGACACCAATCGGCGTTGGTTGACCAGCAATACACCCAAGTGCTGCGGGTGATGTCGGCCTGATCATCGAGATACCCTTCGGGCGGGTCAACTTTTTTGTTGCCTCCAACCCAGCCTTTCTTCGAGGCTTTGAACCAAGGGAATACTCTCACAAATGACACCTTTCCGGCAAGTTCTGCCGGCAGCTTTTCAAGGGATATATCTTCGTTTTCGGCTATGAAGCAACGGCTGTAGCCTGTGCCGTCGGGGTTCGTGGCGAGGGTTGCCATGTAGCCGCGTTTCAGTTTAAAAGATCGGATGCTGTTGTCGAGGGTGAGCGGTGCACGATTTTCGTCGGCAACGGCCTCGGCCGGGGCGTTTGAGTAGTAGAGCTCAGTGGCGAATTTTTCGCTCTTTTTGGTGAACTTCTCACCGGTGAAGGCTTGCATGGGGGCGTAGCCGGCGGCGTGGGGCATGATGACTGTGCCGTGGCGCCACACACTCACTCGGGCGTTAACGTCGGGGTTAATGGCGGCCCCTGCAATACGGATGTTATTTGAGTAGCCGCTGAGCAGGTCGCTCGGGCGGATGTTGTCGAAATACAATCGGGCGTCTTCGTTGGTAATATTAATAGTAGCGCCGGAGGCCATGGCATTATTTGCAGCGGTGACATGGAGGTCAACCGGCGATGAGAGCGTTTGGCTCGCGTCGACGGTTGTCAGAGTTTTCAGCTCCGGCATCGAGTCTGCCATCATGGTTATCGGGCAGGCTAAGGTTAGAGAAACGAGTAATGTCGTTATGCGATTCATGGGTTTTTGTTTTGATGCAAATTTCACCATAAAACCGCAAATTGAGGTGGAAAAATAGTTCAAAAAGGGGTGAAAAAACAAGCAAGCCCGGCAAATATGTGCCGGACTTGCTGAATTATAGTTCACTGCAGATAAATCTTACCGGTTTGACCGATTTTTCATCTGCGCGGTCTGTGCGGATTTATCCGCCGTGCGATTGCCGATTATCTAACTGCAACTTTAGCTTTGTAGTTCACGCCGTTTGATTTTATGGCAACAACGTAGATGCCGGCTTTGGCGTTAATGGCAAGGTAACTGTTGCGGGTTTCAACAGCGTTGATCATGCGGCCGTCGAGCGAGTAAACTTTAACACTGCATGCACCGTTGAGGCCGTTGATGGCAATAGTTCCGTTGACAGCTTTCACATCGAATGTGGCTGCAGCAGCGGCGTTGATGAAGAGGGGATCTGACAGCTCGGTAATTTTCCAAATGCCTCTGGGGTGGCCAAGCTCCTTGTCGCTGTAGACCAATGCACCGTCGTCGGTGCTGTCGCTGGCGAGTGATTGCCATGTGCTACCTTTACGTTTGATTATGTAGGTGCTTTCAGCGAGGTCTTGGAGCACAAAGTCGAATTGGCAAACATCGGCGGTGCCATCGGCGGTGGCGGTGGTGTCCCAGCTGCTCTTGGTGGCAAGATATTGGGTGTCGCCGTTGTCATCAATATACTTGATGCGGAAGGTGTGTATGCTGCCGTCGCTCGATTCAATCATGAATCTCTGGAGGTTGCTTGATGCGGGTGTTTGCACGGCGGCTGCGGGGGTGTCGTTCATGCCGAGATTCATGCCTGATACTGTTTGTGTGAAGCTGTAGAACACGCCATCTTTGGGAGCGAATTGGACACGTTCACTTTCCGATTCGGTAATAGCCGCTTCCAGGTCAGTGATAGCTGTAGCTACAGCTTCTTTGTCGGTTGATGTGAGGTAGCCTTTAGCTTTTTCGATGGCTGCTGCCAATGCGTCGGCTCCATCTTGGGTGTAATTTCCGACTTCAGAGCCAACACCGGCGCTGAGCAGTTCTTCAGCTGATGCGATGGTCTCTTTCAGCTCTTTGATAGAGATGCGAGCATCGGTAAATGCTTTGTAGGCGTCGTTTAAGGCGGTTGTAGCGGAGCTGATTTCATTTTGTGTGGTGGCATTCTTAGCTTCTTTTGCGGTGGCAAGGGCTGCGGTGAGTGTGTCGATGTCGCTTTGGAGGTAGCAACCCACTTCATCGCCGGTTGTAGCGCTTTCCAATGCGGCTTCAACATCGCTGATGATTGTGTCGTAGTTGTCCCAAACGAGTTCGCCGGTGTATTCAATCAGCTGCCAATCACCGTTTTTGTAGGTAGAACTCTTATCGGTGTAAACGGTAGAGCCAACATTGGCATTATCGCTTGCCCAATACTTTTTGCGATTAACGTTGTAGAGTCTGACCCATTCGTTGTCGACGGTTGAGATGGGGAAGGTGAATTCGCTTGATGCGTCATCGGCTGTAACAACTTTAGCTGTCCAGTAGTTATCAGAACCTACGTATCTGTCGTCGCCGGCTTTGAGTCTGTAGTGGAATGTGCCGTCATCCTGGGCAACACTCTCAATGGTGAACACTTGGGTGTCGGCATCGGTGAGACTTGCATCGGCAAACGGATACACCTTCACTTTATCTGCGCTGGTGAGAGTGAGATAGTAGGTTGATGATTTTTGTTGGATGGTGTACTTTTTGCCGGCTTCCGGCTGTGTGATGGGGTCGGCACTCATGTTCGGCGCCATAATCCCAACAATTGTTGCGAGAGTGAGTAATACTCGTTTCATTGGTAAAAATAATGATGGTTATAAAAAAGGTGAATTATATGACTAATGTATTAGCTTTCGGCCAAGGTTGTTGGCTCGTAGGCCAAACGTGTCAGTACACTTGAAAAGAAGAAAGGCGTGCAGACGGGCACTGCTTACGTTCCATCTGCACGCCGTTTATTGTGGGGTGAGTGGCGTGCCACTCTTATGTATCAGATTTTTCGGCTAAAGGCGGGTTATTTAACTGTAACTTTAGCTTTGTAGGCGTTGTTGGTGGTGTTAACCACAACTACATACACGCCG
>CAZDIC010000075.1:0-1415 GCA_964505395.1 uncultured Alistipes sp.
GCCTCAATGCGTTTGAGCGCGTTGAAGATTGAGATGCCACTCTGGTAGATGTTGCGGTAAGATTTCGCAATGTCGGTGATTTGCTCTTCGGAGAAACCTCCTTTTTTCAGAATCACGGCATTCACGCCGAAGTAGGCTGCGGGGTTGTGAGCGAGGATGATGTAGGGAGGCACATTGCCGGCAATGCGGCAGCCACCTTTCACCAACACCCATTTACCAACCTTAGAGCCCTCGTGCAACACAGCGTTTGATGAGAGGATAGAACACTCGTCGACCTCGCATGTGCCTGCAAGAGCGGCACCGTTGCCAATCACGTTGCGACCTTTCACCACTGAATCGTGGCAGATGTGGGCCTTTGCCATGATGAAACATTCGTTGCCGATGCGAGTGCCGCCTTCCGGTTTGATGCCGCGGTTGATGATTACATTCTCACGGATTATGTTGTTATCGCCGATGTAGCAGTAGGTCTGCTCCCCTTTCCAGCGGAAATCCTGGGGGTCGGCGCCAACGATAGCACCTTGGTAAACACGATTGTTTTTACCCATGCGTGTGCCCTTCAGGACAGAAGCGTAGGGCATGATTTCACAGCCATCGCCGATTTCCACATCCGAGTCGATGTAAGCAAAGGGATGTATCGTAACATTGTTGCCAATCTTAGCCGACGGGTCAACATGTGCTAACTGACTAATCATATTGGTTGCAGTTTTAATGGGATTAGTAATTAAAATGTATTATCGGCCTCCGCCAAGGCTTTGGTAGAGGTTAATGAGCGATTGTTCGCGGGCAAGCTCGGTGGTGAGGGCGCTCATTTGGGCCGACAGGAGGCTTGATTGAGCGTTCAACACTTCGAGGTAGGTGGTTGTGCCATCGTAGGCCAACAGCAGGTTGGTGTCCTCAACAGCTTCCTCGAGGCTCTTTACTTGCTCCTTGAGGTAGGCGCTCTTCTCGGTGGCTTTGTCGAGGGCAACACAGTAGTTGTTGACTTCGGCGGCAGCGCTGAGCAGGGTGTGCTCGAAGGTGTTCATAGCCTGCTCCTGTTGGAGTTTGGCACCTTTGAGGCGCGCGATGTTCTGACCGCGTGAGAAGATGGGGGCTGAAAGCGAACCTGCGAGTTGGATAAACCAATCACCGGGGTTCTTGATGAATGTGCCGAGGAGGTTGGTGAAACCGCCGTTAGAGCTGATTGTCAAGCCGGGGTAGAACGCAGCACGGGCCGAGTTGGTGGTGTAGTAAGCCACTGCGAGAGATTCCTCGGCGGCACGCACATCGGGACGGGCTGCCAGTTCGCGCATAGCCACACCTTCGCGCAACACTTGGGGGTTCTCCATGTGGGCGCTCGACGAGATGGCCCATGTTTGGGGTTGCTCGTTGAGGAGGAGCGAGAAGGTGTTGTTAGCCTGTACGAGTGAGGCCTC
>CAZDIC010000075.1:1515-7321 GCA_964505395.1 uncultured Alistipes sp.
CTGATAGCCAAGGGGATGGTGTAGGTCCAACTCATTTCGCTTCCGGCATAGGATGCACCGGCGCCGTTGGGGTTGAGAGCCACTGCGGGGAGATAGCTCAAGCGCGCACCAAGCAGGTTGGCACGAGCCACATCAACGTTTAGGCGAGCGTTTTCGAGGTTAACGTTATTGGCGAGAGCGCGGTGGATATAGTCCTGCAACACGGGGTCGGTGAACACCTGCTGCCAGCTCAAGTTGCCGTAGGAGGTAGAGTCAACCTCAGCGTTTTTTGCATCGACATACTCTGATGTGAGAGTGGTGTCGGTGGGCATTTCAAATTTCTTATAAATGTTACAAGATGAGAGAGCGCCGACGCTAATGGCAGCAACCAAGCTCACCTGTGCTATTTTTGTAAGTTTCATTTGCTATTATGCTTTTAGCCTCAGCTGCGGGGCGCCGGAGGGGAAGAACCCTGCTCCGGCGGCCGTGGAGCTGTGGTGTTGTTTAGCGTGAATATTGCTCAATCTCACTTTCGATGCCTTCGTTGTTGGTATCCTTCCACTTGATAGGAGTAATCTTCTCTTGAATCAACTGGAATGCCACGAACAGGGCGGGCACGATGAAAATCTGGAAAATCATACCGATAAGCATACCGCCTACCGAACCTGTACCGAGGGCGCGGTTACCGTTAGCACCTACACCCGATGCGAACATCATGGGGAGCAAACCGATAATCAAGGCCATAGAGGTCATCAAAATCGGGCGCAGACGAGCTGCAGCGCCGGCGATAGCCGAGTTGACAATCGACATACCGGTGCGGCGACGTTCGAGCGCGAATTCCACGATAAGGATGGCGTTCTTAGCCAACAAACCGATAAGCATGATGAGCGCAATTTGCAAATAGATGTTGTTTGATACGTCGAAGATCTTGGCGAACACGAACGAGCCCATCAAACCGAAGGGGATAGAGAGAATAACGGCCCAGGGGAGGATGTAGCTTTCATATTGTGCCGACAGCAAGAGGTAAACGAACAGCAAGCAGAGGCCGAAGATGATAACGGTGGTGTTACCTGTGCCGCTACCTTCCTCACGAGTCATACCTGAATATTCATAACCGTAGCCGGTGGGGAGGGTCTTGGCAGCTACGCGCTCAATGGCGGCAAGAGCCTGACCTGATGAATATCCGTCGGCGGGGTTACCTGTTACGGAGATTGACTGGAAGAGGTTGAAACGGGTCAACAAGTCGGGGCCGTAAACCTTGGTGAGGGTAACGAAGTTTTCGAGTGAGGCCATTGAACCACTGCTACCGCGCACCTTGATGTTGCGGAGTGTTTCGGGCGACACGCGAGCCTCGGGGGCAGCCTGCACCATTACACGGTAAATCTTACCGAAACGGTTGAAGTTCGACACGTACATTGAGCCGTAGTAGCCTTGGAGAGCCGAGAGGATTGACGAGGTTGACAATCCGGCCTGCTGAGCCTTGGCAGCGTCGATGTCGATACGATATTGCGGGAATGTGGGGTTAAAGGTGGTGTAGGCCATCTGGATTTCGTCCTGCTTATTTAGCTCGGCAAGGAAGCCTTGCACCACATTGAAGAAGTCGTTGATGTCGCCACCGGTTTTATCCTGCATACGCATTTCAAAACCGTTGGTCACAGAATAACCTGTAATCATAGGGGGCGCGAATGCAATCACACGGCCATCCTTGATCAGTTGACTTGTCATGCCATAGAATTGGCCGATGATAGCGTCAACGCTTTCGGTTTTCTTGTCGCGTTCGCTCCAGTCTTTCATCTTCACAATGAAAGTACCGTAGGTTGAACCTTGACCGGCAATGAAGCTATAGCCCAAAATCTTCTGACGGAATTTAACCGCGGGGATTTGTGCGAGGATGCCGTCAACTTGGTTCATCACCTCGTCGGTGCGTTCCTGTGATGTACCCGGGGGCATGTCGATCATAACGAACATAGCGCCGGTGTCTTCGTTAGGCACGAGGGCGGTAGGTGTTGTTGACATCAACCACACCAGCACACCGATAGATGCAACCACGATACCTGCCGAGGTTACTTTGTGGCGGATGAAGAAGTTGGCACCTTTCTTATATTTCTCCAACTGGGCGTCATACATCACGTTGAACCAGTGGTGGAAACGTTTCACGAAGTTGCGAGGTTTCTTTTCGCCACCTTCTCCCTCTTCATCTGCATGAGGTTTAAGGAAGAGCGCGCAGAGGGCCGGCGAGAGGGTCAACGCGTTAAGCGCCGAGAAACCGATTGACACAGCCATGGTCAAACCGAACTGCTGGTAGAAGATACCTGCAGTGCCCGGCATGAACGACACGGGAATGAACACCAGCATCATTACCAAGGTGATTGAAACCAATGCGCCACCGATTTCGTTCATCGCATCAATTGATGCTTTGCGCGTGCTCTTGTAGCCTGCATCGAGTTTGGCGTGTACCGCCTCAACAACCACAATGGCGTCGTCGACCACAATCGCAATCGCCAGCACTAACGCCGAGAGTGTGATAAGGTTGAGCGAGAAGCCGATAACTTTCAACACTGAGAATGTACCGATCAAGGCCACCGGAATGGCGATAGCGGGGATGATGGTTGAGCGGAGGTCTTGCAAGAAGAGGTAAACCACAACGAACACCAGGAGGAATGCCTCAACGAGGGTGTGGAGCACCTTCTCAATTGATGCGTAAAGGAAGTCGTTGTTGTTCATCGGGACAGCGAAGTGGAGGCCTTTGGGAAGGTCTTTTTCAAGTTTCTGCACTTCGGCCAAACAGTCGTTAATAATTTCGGTAGCGTTAGAACCGGCGGTCTGGAACACCATACACATTGAGGCGTTGGCACCGTTCAACGATGAACCGAAGTTGTAAGTTACCTTACCGAGCTCAACTTCAGCCACATCCTTCAAGTAGAGGGTCTGACCGTTAGAGCTTGACTTGATAACGATATTTTCAAATTCTTCGGGGGTTTCGTAGCGACCACGATATTTCATGGTGTACTCGAAGCTCTGCTTACCCTGGGCACCAAACGAACCGGGGGCAGCCTCGACGTTTTGGTCCTGCAGGGCTGCAGCCACGTCGGAGGGGTTCAAGCCATATTCGGCCATCACCTCAGGCTTAATCCACACACGCATTGAGTAGTCACCACCGAACGATTGCACATCACCCACACCGGTTACACGTTGCAACACGGGGATGACGTTAATCTTCATGTAGTTATCAATGAACTCCAAGTCGTAGCAGTTGTCATCGGCATAAAGGGCGATGCCGACAAGCATTGACGACTGACGTTTCTGAGTGAGCACACCCACTTGGAGCACTTCGGAGGGGAGAAGGTTTTGCGCTTTCGACACACGGTTTTGCACGTCGACGGCAGCCATGTCGGGGTCGAAGCCCTGCTCAAAGTGCACGTTGATGGTGGCCGAACCGGTGTTGGTAGCGGTTGATTCGATGTAAGTCATGCCTTCGGCGCCGTTGATCGACTCCTCCAAGGGGGCGATAACGGAGTTCAACACCGCCTGGGCGTTAGCGCCGCTATAGGTGGTGGTTACCGAAATGGTAGGGGGCGCGATGTCGGGGTATTGTGTGATTGGCATTGACGACAAACCAATCAAACCCAACAGCACGATGAATATTGATATAACCGTCGAGAGCACCGGGCGGTTAATAAAAGTATCCAGTTTCATCTGTTGATATCTAAGTAATGATTTTAATGGATAATTTGCTTCCCCAAGTCAATGGGATTTATTTTGCAGCTTGCTGAGCGGCTTGAGCATCGGCGGCAGCGGCTTTAGCGGCAGCGTCGACCGGTTTGATGGCCATGCCTTCCTTAACCTTTGTGCCTACGCCTTCAACAACGATGCGCTGGCCGGCGGTAAGGCCCGAGGTAACCACATATTGCTGGCCGTCGTTGAGGGGCGACACTTCGATGGGGGTTGAAACGGTTTTGCTTGAGTCGTTTACAACATACACGAAGCGACGGTCCTGAATCTCGAAGGTAGCCTTCTGGGGAATCAAGATTACATTATCCAAGTGGTTGGGGATGTAGATGCGACCGGTAGAACCGCTGCGCAACATGCCGTTGGTGTTTTTGAAACGAGCACGCACGTTAGCCGCACCGGTTGAGCTGTCGATAACACCCGACACGGTGGCCACGGTGCCAAGTTCGGGATACATGGTGCCGTCGGAGAGTTCCAACTGCACTTTAGGCATCTCGGCGATAGCTTGGTTGAGAGTTTTGGAACCGTTTTGGGTGAGTTCCAAAATATCTTTTTCGTTCAAACAGAAGTAGGCATACACGTCGGAGTTGTCGCTCACGGTGGTAAGCGGGGTTACCATTGAGGGCGAAGCCAGTGAGCCTTCACGATTGGGGATTGAGCCAACGAAACCGTCGGAGGGAGCGGTAACAACGGTGTAGCTGAGGTTTTTCTTTGCAGTGGTAAGAGCGGCTTGAGCTTGAGTCAAAGCAGCTTGAGCTTGGGTCAATTGGTTTTTGGCCAATTGGTTTTCATATTCGCTGATGATGTTTTTGTCAAACAAAGCTTGTTTGTTTGCAGCGGTCAACTTAGCTGACTCCAACGCGGTGCGCGCAGAGTTTACAGAAGCGGCTGCTTGATCCACAGCTGCTTGATACTGAACTTGGTCGAGAGTAAACAACACTTGACCTTTGCTTACACGCTGACCCTCGTCAACATGTACCTGAGTGATAAAACCTGAAACCAAGGGACGCACTTCGATGTCGGTTTTACCTTTGATTGTGGCGGCGAAATTGCTTGCAAGGTCTGATGAGCCTTCAGCCACGGTCAGAGTGGCGATTTCGGGCGTCATGTCCATCTGCTGCTGGTTAGAGTTACCGCACGATGTCAGACCAAAAATGGTCGCTGTAGTGCCTAAAATGGCAGCGAGCGATTGCATTCTGCTTTTCTTCATTGCTTTTAAATTTTATTATATCTACGTTAATCTGTTTTTACCTTAAGAATCGCAACCCCGTTCAATTTGCCGAAAACGGAGTTGGGGATAGCTGTAGGCTTATGCATCACGCAGTTACAGTTTTCCGAGTGCAAAATTACCAATTTTCAAAACGCTAAAATATGATATAAATCATATTATCCTATTACTTAACATTATTTAACCCCATAACACACCAATAACACGTGCAGAATTCTAACAGAGAACCCCACCGAAAGCCATCCGGCAGAATCGATGAATGACCTCTTTATGGGTCACACGTTTGTTAACGATTGTAAATCTAAAACTCTAAATCGCGCACAGTGTTAAACTTCGCTAAAATACAGAACAATTTCACCGGGGGTATTTGTTATTACAGATGAAAGTTATAACTTTGCATCAGTTTTTCATGGTATTAGATTTAAGGTAAAAAGATTATTCGTCGGGATGACGAGTAATTTTTTTTTGCCGTTTTTTGAACCCCCACGGTGACATCGGGGCCAAATCCGGCGGCCGATTTAACAACCGACTCTTTACATTGACTCCCTAACACTACCGAAACAAACACTCCCCCGTCACAATCGTATACAAAAAAAATAAACCCACGCAAAGGTTGCCCGATGCGTGAGTTTATAGCATTATGTATCAACCGGATATGTATCGAGGATTAGCTCCCGAGGGGGCAATTCCGGCAATCTGTACGTGGTGATTAGTTTTGCTCCACACTACGAATCCACTCAGATTCGCTAATGGAATCCTCGGCCAATTCGGTCACCTCAGTGGCATACTCCTCGTCGTGTTGCGATTTGTCGAGGCCGATTCGCTCGCTCTTGGGACTAACACGCATCGGTATCATCTTATTTGTAAGCC
>CAZDIC010000076.1:0-2604 GCA_964505395.1 uncultured Alistipes sp.
CGGTGAACCTATGTCGATCCATGTGCCGCTTATCGGATAGTAGGTGACTTTCAGCCCCTTTGCCATAGCCATTTCGATAAGGTCGGTGGCATCGGTGCGCTCATCCGGTTGCAGCAGGTTGAGCACTCGGTTTGAGAAGATGTAGATGCCCGCATTGGCCAGGTGGGAATAGGTGGGTTTCTCCTCGATGGCGGTCACTTGTGAACCGTTGGTGGAGAGTATTGCGTATGGCACAGACACGGTGTAGGGGATAGCTGCAATGGTTATCTCGGCTTTCTCCTCGATGTGTCGCAGATACATCTCCTCAAGGTTGATGGTGGTGAGCAGGTCGGAGTTCATCACCAAGGTGTTCCCTTCGTTGTTGCGCGGAATCAGCGTTGCAGAGCCGATGGTGCCGAGGGGTGCTGTCTCCTCAACGCATTTCACCGTGATGCCGTGATGCGGTGTGGCAAAGTGGCTTTTTATTTTGTCGGCGAGATAGCGCACAGTGACCCAAACATCACTGATGCCGGCACGGGCTATTCGCTCAATGTTGTAGTCGATAATCGGACGTCCGTCAATCTCTAACAGTGGCTTGGGAGTGTTGAGGGTGAGGGGGCGTAGCCGTTCTCCTTTGCCGCCGGCCATTAAGATGGCGGTGAGTGGGAGTATGGTGTCGATGCGGCTTAAGTCGATTAGCGCCTTGATAGTGCCGTCGGTGTTGAGATCGGGGATAAGGGTGATTCCCTTCTCGCGGGCGTTGCGCATGGTTGCAATGCGTTGCAGTGGCGTTTCTCCGGCATGGAGTGCCATGAACGACGCATGGAGCACTCGTGTTACGGCATCGCCAACGGTTACGCCGTTGAGTAGGCCGCGACGAATGTCGCCATCGGTAACGGTGCCGAGCATACGGCCTGATTCGTCGGTGACAATGAGGGTCATAACGCCACCCGACAGCTCGTTAAGCCGTCGTAGTGCCTCGGTAATCGTGGTATATTGGTCTATGATGTAACGTTGCATGTTATTCATCATTCTTGTTGAGGTGATTCATAATTGTTTCGGCGATGACCCAATCGAGCATGGTGTCGAGGTCAACCGAGCGTTCTGCCGACATCTCCACCGGGATGCGACGTGGAAATTTACCCATTGGCATTGCGCGTAGTGACTCCGGTGAGATTACGTACACCGCTCCGTTAAATTCCCAGGCTTTGGGCGCATCTTGGCGACGGGTCAGTTGGCCGTCACCTTTCGATATTTTCAGCGCTCCTGTTGTCGGGTCGGTCTCGAAGCAGTTGTAGTAGGGGTTTGCCGAAGCTTCCTTAACCGTCACCGCCATGTCGGGCTTTTGGGTGTCGTAGGCTGTCAAGCATTGTTCCACATCGCTGATGGTGCGCAACGGTGATGTGGGCTGCAGTAACAGTATGCAATCGAAATCCACACCGTTGCTTTCGGCATAGTCCATCGCATCGAGCATCACTTCGCGGGAGCCGGCTGTGTCGGTGGCCAATGATGCCGGGCGGCGGTAGGGCACTGCCACGCCACACGATTCTGCCACAGTGGCTATCTCTTCGTCGTCGGTCGACACGATGATATGCTCTTGTGTCAACTTATAGCGGCTTACAACCTGTTGTGCCACTTCAATGCTGTAGGCAATCAACGGCTTCCCGGCGAGAGGTTTGATGTTTTTACGGGGTATGCCTTTGCTGCCTCCGCGTGCGGGGATTATGATTAACGGCTTCATGTCCGAGATTATTTGTGATCAATAAAACGTTTGGTGGCGATTGCTTCGAGAGGCGTTGTCGCGATGGCGTTGACCATTAATTGCAGGGTGTTAGGCTTGCAATACGGGTTGTCGGCGGTTCTGGCAATGGATGCTCCTTCGTCGGAAAGTGCAAATCTGATGGCTTTCGCAATTGAGTTGGAGTCGGCAAAGCAATGTATCACCGACTCTGATGCCATGCGTCCCTGTTGGCGAATGCCGATGTCAACGGTCGGGATGTGTACCGAAGGTACCTCCACAATACCGCTTGATGAGTTGCCGACCACGGCCGCCACGTAGCGCAGTGCCGACAGATAGCGTTTCCTGCCGAGTGAAGGCACTACTATGCAACGGTCGGAGTGTAGTTCGGCATAATCGTTGATGTAGTTTATGATTATGCTCCCTTCCGGGTCGTTGTTGGGATATGTGAAGATGACTCGCGAAGTGGGGAAGCGGTCTAATGCATCCAGGAGAGCTGTCACGCGGATGTCAACCGGCTTGTTGTCGAGTGTCGCGGGGTGTAATGTCACCAGTAATGTCTTCGGGGTGATGACCATGCCTATCGAGCGTTCCAATTCCGTTTTGCTCATTGGCGTCTCATTGGCGATGTTCCACACGCCGATTGCTCCGGTGTTAATCACAAGGTCTTCGTTCTCACCCATCGAAATTACGCGTTGGCGATAAGGTTCGGTTGCGGTGAGATGGAGCGATGACAGTTTTGTGATGGCATGGCGGATGCTATCATCGAAAGCTCCCTCAGAAATTTCACCTCCTGCAATGTGCACAATGGGTATGCGCATGATTGTCGCAGCTGTTGCAACGGCTAACATTTCGTAGCGGTCGCCCAAGATAACAACCATGTCGGG
>CAZDIC010000076.1:2704-7271 GCA_964505395.1 uncultured Alistipes sp.
ACCCGGCAGTCGCTACGCTCTTTGAGTGCTTTCGCTATCGGGCTCAGCAAACCCCAGTCGGCACGGGTGCTTGTTGCTATTGCTATTTTTCTAATCATTGCCATTTTGTTTTGCTCTTGTCTCGGATGTCGCTGTTTCGATTGTAGTTGTCGAGTCCGATTATCTCGTTATCGTTGTCTATCTTGTTATATTTTGCAAAGATACGGAATTTTCCGTGAATTGTCTCCTCCCCATTTCATGAACCTGTGAGAAATAGTAACGGCACGCTTGGGGGCGTGCCGTTGTTTGTGTTTTGTGTGATTCGTTTGGTATAGTCTGTCGGTTAATATAAGACTGACCTTCAGGTCATGGGGAATTGCATTTTCTGTGTGCCGTTCTCACATAGGGCTTTGTGTGATCCCTGGCGTTTTAGAGTCTTTATGTGAACTCAAAGACGGCTATTTGCGACGGCGAACGGAACGCACAGCGCTCGACGATGACGACTTGGCTGCTTTCGGTTTGGCAGCTTTTTGTGTCTTGGTCTTCGTCTTTGTCGCAGATGATTTCTTAGCAGTTGACTTGGTGGCTGAACCACGTTTTGAACGCACCGAACGTGTTGTTTCGGTGGCTTTCTCCTCTTCAGCATTACCATCGCGCGATGCTATATCATCGGTTTCGGTTGTAGCAGCTTTGGCTGCTGTCTCTGCCGCCTCACGGGCTTCACGTGCAGCAATTACCTCCTCGCGTGAGGGAACCCACAGATTCTTGTCGAATGAATCCAAACGGTTCTGGATGCTGTCCTGAGCACGTTTGAGATCGTCGGGATCGGGATAAAGCTGCCTCATCGACTTGTTGGTGAGGTTGCGGGTTTTGTAAATATCACCGTCATACATTGAGAGGGTGAAGAAGTCGTCGTAGGTGTATTTGGCGAGGTTGTTATCGTCGTCGATGAAGATGTATTGTTGAGCCAAATACGGACGAATTGCATCGAGTTTCACCCAGAACATGGGGTAGCGTACTGCTTCGCCACCAAAGTCGTCGGAGCGGTGGAGCACCGGGCAGAGAGCTTCAACGGCATGCTTGGTTTTGTTGGAGCGTGAGTCAAATTCCCAACGTTCGAGGATGTAGTATGAGAGCACTTCATTGGTGGGTACATCGCTCTCTTCGATGGTGAATTTCGGATTCTTCTCGGTTGACCCTTTCGCTTCGGTGTAGAGTACATGGAAGCGGTCGAGCATATCGCGCACCTTCAATTTGTATTGGTCGGTGAAGATTTCCTTGCCATCGAGATATTCGTAGGCTGAGATGCGGT
This sequence comes from uncultured Alistipes sp., assembly GCA_964505395.1. GTDB lineage: Bacteria > Bacteroidota > Bacteroidia > Bacteroidales > Muribaculaceae > UBA7173. The sequence continues at coordinate 3,996 of CAZDIC010000076.1, forward strand.
TCTCAGCCAATAGACGCATGATGATGCGGAACAGGTTCTCTTGCCCGTCAACAATGTCTTCGGGGTAGTAGAGCGCAGCGTTCTTCGGATTATCAAGTTCCAAATCGCGATAGATTACACGCATCCACATTTTGTCGGCATCGCTGGTCTCCGATTTCTCGTAGAACTGCTGCATGCGTTCTGTTACGTTTGTTGATGTTTGGGCATCGCGAGTGCGCTCGTTGTCGCCACCACGTCGGCGTACAATTGATGAAGAGCTTGATGCATCTTGTGCAAATGCTCCCAACGCTGTTGATGCCAGCGTCAGCGCCGTAATTGCATATTTGGTTACTAACTTCATTGTAGTAATTGAATTTCGATGGGTTGGTTATTTACGCGTTAGGGTTAGTTCACGATGACTTCGATGGGGGCGAGGTCGCGGGTGATGCCATCGGGGCCAACCGCTTTAACACGTGAAATATAGAAGCGTTTGCCACGGCTGAGGCGGCGGAACGAGTCTTTTTGTCGTTGTGAGAATTGGTCACCGTTCGACACTTCGGGAATTGCATTACCCATAGAATCGAAGAACACGGTCTCGAAGCTCAACACTTTGAATTGGATGTTGAGCAGGTCGTCGTCGATAGCGGCCGAGATGCCGGGTGCCGACACAAGGAGTGTCTTGGCAAAACCTTTGCCACCGCCCTTATAGTGCGATGTGTTGCCGTTGTTGTCCTTGTAGGCAATGTAGGGGGTAGGATCGGGCAACTTGCGCACACGGAATTTCATTTCGGTCATCTTCATGGCATGACCATCCATGTCGGCGCTAACCGATACCACAGCATCTTCGCCAACCTTGTTGGGGTGAGCAACCCAGTGGTCGCCGCTACGTGAGAGCGAGCCGTTGGTCATAGTGGCTGACACCGATGAGGTGGCTACACCAGGAACTGAGATTGAGATGGGGTTGTCGATGCCGGCATAGAGCACATTCATCATCGTTGCCGAAACGGTTGCGGTAGGTTCGATGACGGTGTATGACGATTGGAAGGGGTGACGTGTTACGGTGCCGTCGCCGTGAGGCACTTCCAAATAGCCTTTATAGTCAAATGTGCCGGTTGTGCCGGGATTAAATTCGTAGAGGCCTTTATCGTTTCCGAGTTTTGTGCCGTTGATGAAGATTTCAGGACGAGCAGTGGTGTCGACAGCGGCCAACACAATGTTTGCCGAGTATTTACCTCCGCGCATCACAAAACGGCTCTGCGGAATTACAAATGCGTTCAGTTCATTCACACGCACATCGCCTGCGTCAACGTTGTTGAGCAGTGTAAGCAATGCTTCACCCTCGGCAAACTTTACATCGTTCTGAAGTTTTGTGAGAAGGGTGATGGCTGCCACAACTGGCTGGTTGTCGAATTTCGATTCCGCCCACGACTGCTTGCCGAGTGTGCCCTTGCGGAGCACCGGTGCTGTTGACAGCGATTTTTCCACTGATTTGCGCTTCAGTGAGTCGGGCATCAGAGCGGTGATATAGTTGCGGTAGTTGTCGATGCGTTTGCGGAGCTTTTCGCCGCGGGGATGTGTGCCTGAGAGCATGACTACAGATGCGGCTTCCAGGTTGTCGCGGCTTTGGATGTCGTTGATGTCGCCATCGGCACCGTCGGCCTCTCTCACGATGCGTTGCTTAAGTGTGTCGATGTGGCGATACAGCTCAGCTGTGATGCGGCGCACTTCCGAGGCTTTGTCATACCAGCGTTGTCCTTTGTCGGGGTTCTGCTCGGCAAAGGCTTCAAGGGTCTTGAGGATTGAGGCGTTGCGCTCTTCCACGTTTGCATTGGTGCGCGTGAGGCCCTCCTCAACTTGGGTGAAGCCGTTGAGCACATCGCTCGACACGTTAAGGGCCAACATGGCGGTGAGGACGATATACATGAGGTTTATCATCTTCTGTCGCGGTGAAAGCCTTGTGTTGTTGCTACCCATGGGTTGTTATTTTTTGTCGGTGTGACATCTGTCGTGTTGTTGACATTGTCACATTTGCAATAGTTGTTTTAATTCGGTTCTTGGAGCGGGAGTGATGTTGGGGGATAGTCCTCAATTAGTCTTCCGGGTTGATTGTGGGTGCCGGCGGAGGGGTTGGGATATCGTTGGGATTAACCATCGGGCGATACATGTTGATGGTCATAGCGGTGATCATCTTTTCATACACACCGTTAAGTTGCTGCATGTAGCGAGCCATCTTTTCGGTCTCTTCGCAGTAGCGTGCGCTGGTGGCCGATGATTTTTCATACATATCGCGGATATCCTTAATGCCGCGGTTCACACGGTCGATTGAGTCAAGTTGTGAGGCTACACTCTTGAGCTGAATTTCGTAGATGGTATTAAGCCCGCCGATGTTGCGGTTGAGGTCTTCCATCTGGGCCACATAGCCACGAGAACTTTCCGTGATGCTTGCCGAGTTTTCTGTGATAGCTTTGTAGGATTCCAGCAGGATATCGCTAACCTTGTTGAGGGCGCCTGTGGTTTCATGAAGCTTTTGCAGCTCGTTGGTCATTTCGGTAATCTGATCGAGGTAGTGCTGTGTGGCATCGGTAACTTGATTCATTACTTCGGCGGGTGTTGCACCGTCGGCGAGAACCGGAGCTACGAGCGGTGCGTTGATAACGCTACCTTGAGCTTGGCCGCCAACAATTGTTGCACCTTCAACGTTGCCTTGGTCTGAACCGCCAACAACGCCGGTACCTACGGTGCCGTTGATTACGACGCCTGAACCTGAGTTGAACTCGGGGCGGTCTTCGGGGTCTTCCGATTCAAGCACGGGGAATACATTTTCCCACTTGTAGCTGCGTGGTGGCTTATCAAATGCGGTAAGCAAGAACATTAACACCTCGGTGCCCATACCGAGCGAGAGAAGGAAGTTACCACCGGGGAGGTGCAAGATTTTGAACAGTGCACCCCAAATAACGATGGCGGCACCGATAGAGTATGCAAAATTAAAGAAACGCTGTCCGCTATCGCTTGAGATAAATGCTCCGATACCGTGCTTATATTGTTTCAACTTTCCCATTGTTTCTGATATTCAAATGTTTATAAGGGGTGAAGTTATTTCTTTGTGTTGAGTTTCTGACCGCGAGCGAATCCTATTTGACTGCGCACGCAGCGGAAACCGATGTATGAACGTTGTTCGTTTTGGTATTCCCACATGCGAATATCACTTCTCACGTTGTGGGCAACATCCTTCCAAGAACCGCCACGCACAATCTTGCGCTTCATCTTGTAGGGGTCCTCTTCGGCTGCGTTGTAGCG
>CAZDIC010000077.1:0-7251 GCA_964505395.1 uncultured Alistipes sp.
TGCGGTTTTGGGGCGAATTTCGTAGAAGAGGTTCTCGCGGTTAAACGATGATTTGTAGACGATCGCATCGGCCATGCCAAGGTTTTTCTGTATGTCGTGTTGCACCTTGGGGGTGGCTGTTGCTGTGAGGGCTATGACCGGGCGTGGTGAAATTTCGTTGATGATTGGACGTATGCGTCGGTATTCGGGCCTGAAGTCGTGCCCCCATTCCGAAATGCAGTGAGCTTCGTCGACCGCGTAGAATGAGATGGGAACTGATTTTAAAAATTCAATATTATCTTCTTTTGTCAGTGATTCCGGAGCCACGTAGAGCAATTTTGTTTTGCCGCTAACCACATCGCTTTTCACTTGGTCAATAGCGCTTTTGTTGAGCGAGGAGTTGAGAAAGTGGGCAATGCCGTTGTCGGTTGAGAAATTGCGCATGGCATCCACCTGATTTTTCATCAGGGCTATGAGCGGCGACACCACAATGGCCGTCCCCTCCATGAGCAACGAGGGCAATTGGTAACAGAGTGATTTCCCCCCACCCGTGGGCATTAACACAAACACGTCGTGCCCGCTGAGTAGAGAGAGCATTATCTGCTCTTGATTGCCTTTAAAGTTGTCAAACCCGAAATTTTCTTTGAGGGCTTGCAACAATTCTTGTCTTGTTGTCATGAGTAGTGGAGAGGTTTACGGTTAAAGGGGTGTTGCTTTTCAGGGAGGTGTGCATGAACTGTGTGTTAGCTCCCTGATTCTTTAATTAAGTCTTTGTTGAGTTCAAAGTGAGATTGTTGTAGCTTGCTTAACACGTAGTCGGCTTTAACGGTGAATGATTTCTTCGACGATGAGGGTAGCTCAAACATCGAGTCGATCATCACGGTTTCAACAATTGCTCGCAGACCACGCGCACCGAGTTTGTATTCGATAGCCTTGTCAACAATCATGTCGAGAGCATCAGGCTCGAATTTCAGTTTCACACCATCCATGGCAAACAGCTTTTCATACTGACGTGTGATGGCGTTTTTCGGCTCAGTGAGCACACGGCGCAGGGCGTCGCGATCGAGTGGGTCAAGATGGGTGAGAATGGGCAAGCGGCCGATAATCTCGGGAATAAGGCCAAACGACTTGAGGTCTTGCGGAGCCACGTAACTAAGGTAGTTTTCGCGGTTCACTTTTTGGCGTGCCGGGTCGGTTGAGTATCCCACCACATGGGTGTTGAGGCGCTGCGCAATTTTGCGTTCGATGCCATCGAAGGCACCACCGCAGATAAACAGAATGTTCTTGGTGTTTACCGGAATCATGCGCTGCTCGGGGTGTTTGCGACCGCCTTGCGGTGGAACATTCACCACTGAGCCTTCAAGCAGTTTGAGCAAGCCTTGTTGCACGCCTTCACCGCTAACGTCGCGTGTAATCGACGGGTTGTCGCCCTTGCGAGCGATTTTGTCAATTTCGTCGATAAACACAATGCCACGCTCGGCTTTCTCCACGTCGTAGTCGGCAACTTGGAGCAGGCGTGTGAGCAGGCTTTCGATGTCTTCACCCACATATCCGGCTTGAGTTAACACGGTGGCATCAACAATGGTGAACGGCACATCGAGCAGACGTGCAATGGTTTTTGCCAACAGTGTTTTACCGGTGCCGGTGGGGCCTACCAAGATGATGTTGCTTTTCTCAATGTCAACATCATCGCCGATAGGTTGCGACAAACGTTTGTAGTGGTTGTAGACGGCAACCGATAGATAGCGCTTTGCGCTCTCTTGACCGATTACGTATTGGTCTAAGTAGTCACAAATCTCTTTTGGCTTGGGAATGGAGTTGAGCGATGGTGCTCCCTCCTTTTTCTCTCCTTTCGACTTCATTGTGCCTCGGAAGTCTTCAAGGATTTCATGTATGGAATCGGCACATTCGGCACACAGGAACACATCAGGGGTGATGCCTGACGGAATCAGCACCTCTGACTGTGAGCCCGGGCGGCCACAGAATGCGCAGGTTTCTTGTTTCTTTTTTGCCATTTAATTAACTCGGTTTTACTATTTTGCCGATTGTGTTTGATTACTGAATTGTAGTTAAATCGTGCCTATGTTTTGTGTGTTGGGCAAAATAGCGGCTTAGTGTTTTGCTTTGGCAAGAACTTCATCGATCATGCCATACTCTTTTGCTTCGAGCGAGGTCATCCAATAGTCGCGGTCAGAGTCGCGTTCCACTTTTTCAAATGGCTGGCCCGAGTGGTTGGCAATGATTTGATAGAGTTCTTTCTTGAGCTTTTGAATCTCGCGTGCGGTGATTTCAATGTCGGATGCTTGGCCTTGTGCGCCACCCATCGGTTGGTGAATCATCACGCGTGAGTGATTAAGAGCGAAACGTTTGCCGGTTGTACCTGCCACCAACAGCACTGCAGCCATTGATGCTGCCATGCCGGTGCAGATTGTGGCAACGTCGCTTGAGATATATTGCATTGTGTCGTAAATGCCCAATCCGGCATAAACCGAGCCGCCGGGCGAGTTGATGTAGATTGATACATCTTTGCCGGGATCGGCTGAGTCGAGATAGAGCAGTTGCGCCTGAATCACGTTGGCTGTATAGTCGTTAACGTCGGTGCCAAGGAAGATGATGCGGTCCATCATCAAACGAGAGAACACATCCATTTGAGCCACGTTAAGCTGACGCTCTTCGATGATTGTCGGAGAAATATAGCTTGAGCGGATAGCATCGGCATTGGCTTGAGAGTATTGGTCAAGTGCCAATCCGTTCATGCCCAGATGCTTTACAGCGTAGTTTCTGAAATCGTTGTTAAATGGATTCATACAGGTGTAAATTTTGTTCTTGATTTTAGTAATTCAAAGATAATACATTTTATCGAAAAAATCCAAGTATTTACAACAAAAAATATGCTTGAAAAATTTTTGTGCGTGTCGGTCGGCTGTTGATGTTGTGTAGCACCTATGTTTTTAGTTGTCAGTAACTAACCGTTGTGCTGTGTGTCGGCAACAAGAAAGCCTCCAAAAACCTGATGGCTTTTGGAGGCTTGATTATGGATGTTCGGTCGAATTATCGATTATTCACCTTGAGCGAGTTTTTTGAAGTCGTCGAGGCTAACAGTCTTTTCATCGAGGGTTACGAGTGCTTTGATGGCGTTGAAGAGTTTGCGGTTTGCAACGTCTTCACGGATGTGTGCACCGTAGTTTTTATCCTCGAGGATGCGGTGTGCATAGTTGGTGAGAGTTTCGTCGTCCATGTTGGTCATGCCGTATTGAGCGAATTGCTGGAAGGCAACTGCTTTGGCGAAACCTACCAAGTCTTCGTCGGTAACCTTGATTTCGAGTGACTCTGAAATTTTGCCACGGAGGAGTTCCCATTTGATTGAAGATTCCATTTTGGTGTACTCTTCGTCGATGTTGTCGGCGTTGAGGCCTTCGTTGCGGGCGATGAGCCACTTCTTAAGGAATTCAGCGGGAAGTTCGAAGTTGCCGAATTTCTCAGCGATAAGTTTCTGAGCGTCGCGGCTGAACAGGTGTTCGCTGTTGGGTGCGAGCTGAGTTGCAATCATCTTGCGGAGCTCTGCGAAATATTCTTCTTCAGTGGTGAAGGTTGCGCCGGGGAATACTTCTTTGTAGAATTCTTCGCCGTGTTCAGCGGGCTTCAACACGATGATTTCTGCAATTGACATTTCGAAGTCGGCAGTGATGTTGGCTGCTTTCTCCTTGTCGATGTGGAGCATTGATGCGAGTTCGGCTGCGTTGTTGTTGCAGGTTGCTGCGGGGTTGAACACAACTTTGTCGCCAACCTTTTTGCCGGTAAACAGAGCGGCTTGGTCTTTGTTGGCGAAGTACATGGGAGCTACGATGCCGTCAACCACTTGGATTGCGTCGTCGCCTTCCTTGATGGTGCCGTCGGCGTTGAGTTCCATGATAGAACCTTTAACGAGGGCCTTAGCGTCAACTTCTTCGCCGGCTACCTGTGCGCCGAAACGTTCACACAGTGCGGTGTCTTGTTCTTTGAGCATCTCTTCCGAAACCTCGATGGTGTAGAACGGAAGGGTGATTTCTTTGTTGATGGTTGCGTTGATTGCCGGAGCAAAACCAATCTCGTATTCAAATGTGTAGTCTTGATCGTCAAGGTTGATCTCCTTTACTTCAACGGGAAGCGGTTCGCCGAGCACATCGAGCTTTTCGTTGCGGATGTATTCGATAACAGAGCGGAATACTTCTTCGTTGAGGACGTGGCTCTTAACTTCTTTGCCGAAGCGACGACGCAATTGGTCGATGCTTACGTGTCCTTTGCGGAATCCGGGGATTACGCGTGTGCGTCCTATTTCTTTGAGTTCTTTGTTAACCTTGTCGAGATAATCGTTCTGGGTTACTTCAACCTTAATGCGACCGTTGAGTTCGCCGGTCTTTTCGAGCGTAACTTGCATAAAATGAAGTGTTTTTATGTTGTTGTTAAGATTTTTGCGTTGTTTTCAAGGTGCAAAATTACGTGGAAAAATCGTATTAAACAATCTACGGCCCTATTTTTTATTCAAAATTAGCATTTTATGCACTTTGTCAAGGGGCTGCCGAGGGCGCTGAATGTGGCATTTGGTGGCAGTGAAAGGGGTGATGAAGTGGGTCGTGGTGGTGTGATATAGGGGTTAAAAAGAGTTAATTGATGGGCGGTTGATTATCTTTGGCGTGGATTGTACTAATTTTGTAAAAAATATTCGAGATTCTTTGGGCCGTGATGTGGCAACGGTGTTGCTTCGAGCAGTGCAATGAATCGGATAGTTAAAGAGTTATGAAAGTAGTTGAATACAAGGATGTGGAGATCCTCCGCAAGGAATTGGTAGTGCTGAAACATGTTGATTTCTCGCTGGAGGAGGGGGAATTTGTGTATCTCATCGGTAAAGTTGGTAGTGGCAAATCGAGTTTGTTAAAGTCGATGTATGCCGAGATACCGCTTCAAACCGGTGATGCCCGCGTGATGGACACCGACCTTGTCGGCATCAAAAGGAAGCAGATTCCGTTGCTACGTCGTCAGATAGGCATTGTGTTTCAGGATTTTCAATTGCTGACCGATCGCAATGTGTATGAAAATCTGAAGTTTGTGCTCGATGCCACCGGATGGAAGGATAACACTGCAAAAGATGAGCGTATCGAAGAGGTGTTGAAGCAGGTGGGTATGTCGAACAAAAGCTACAAAATGCCTCACGAACTTTCGGGCGGTGAGCAGCAACGCATCGTTATTGCACGTGCTTTGCTCAACAAACCGAAGTTGATTCTTGCCGATGAACCTACCGGGAACCTTGACCCGGCAACCGGTGACCGCATTGTGCAGCATCTGCGCGAAATCGCCGGTGAGGGTACGGCCGTGATTATGGCCACACATAACATGCAACTCGTGGAGCAATATCCCGCACGAGTGTTACATTGTGTCGATAAACGCCTCGAAGAGGGTGGTAATATAACTGCATAAGAACATGGATTCACGTCACATGAAAGTTTTGAAGTTTGGGGGTACTTCGGTAGGAAGTGCACAACGTATAAAAGATGTGGCTCGGCTGATCACCGGCCGCGGTGTCAATATCATTGTGCTGTCGGCGATGTCGGGCACAACCAACACATTGGTGGAAATTGCCGACTATCTTCACAAGGGCAACGCCAACGGCGCAAAGGAGATTATCAATGCGTTGGAGAAGCGCTATTACGACGTGATTGAGGAGTTGTATAGCGACGCTACGGTCAAGGCTACGGTTCACGAACGTATTGCCGAGTTTTTCCATCATCTCCGTTCGTTCACTCGCGAGCACTTCACATCGGTTGAGGAGAAGGAGATTTTGTCGCAGGGTGAGTTGATGTCAACCACTCTGATGGATTTCTATTTGCATGAACAGGGTGTTAACTCCGTGTGGTTACCGGCCCTCGAATTTATGCGCACCGATGCCGATGGTGAAGCAGATAGTGACTACATTGCCGAGCACCTTGCGCCTATGTTGGCCGAGCATCCCGATGCCGACCTGTTTGTGACACAAGGGTTCATTTGCCGAAATGTGAAGGGCGAAATCGACAATTTGCAGCGTGGCGGTAGCGATTTGACAGCATCGCTAATCGGTGGCGCAATGTTGGCTGAGGAAATTGAAATTTGGACCGACATCGACGGTATGCACAACAATGACCCGCGTTTTGTGGAGCACACCGAACCGGTGCATGAATTGCATTTCGACGAGGCTGCCGAGTTGGCTTATTTCGGCGCAAAAATTCTGCATCCTACATGTGTGATGCCGGCACGACAAAACAACATCCCCATTCGAGTGTTGAACACCATGGAGCCGGACGCCCGTGGAACTCTTATCTATAACACCGTACACTCACGTTCAATCAAGGCTGTTGCGGCGAAGGATAATGTGATTGCAATCAAAATTAAGTCGTCGCGCATGCTGATGGCATCGGGTTTCATTCATCGTGTGTTTGAGATTTTCGATAACTATCATCGTCCCATTGATATGATTGCCACCAGCGAGGTAGGCATTTCGGTAACAATCGACAATCCGCTGAAGTTAGAGCATATTGTTGATGAACTGAAAGAGATTGGTACTGTGACCATCGACTACGATATGGTAATTATCTGTGTGGTTGGCGACCTTGAGTGGCACAACCGAGGCTTTGAAGCTCAAGCAGTTGATGCTCTGCGCGATATTCCCGTGCGCATGATTTCCTATGGCGGTTCAAACCACAACATCTCGTTCCTTGTCAAGAAAGAGGATAAGGTTCGTGCCCTCAATGCTCTGTCGACGAATCTTTTCCGATAGCATTTACCCGCAACGCCCACATTTGCAGCATTAGGTGTGTCGATAACTCACCCCGGTGTAACCTCGAAAACTCACTCCGGTGCAACAACGTTGTCTCATTCAGGTGTAACAACGATGTCCCATTCCGGTGTAACAACGATGTCCTACTCTGCGTAAACAGTCAGTAACACCAACAGCCCTGATGTGTCAATCAACATCAGGGCTGTTGGTGTTGTATAGAACGGTTTTCCCGGTTTTTGCAGCTGACCCTTTCTTTCCCGTCCACTGCCGATTTAATTCATGTTGACAGTATGCGATGAATCTGCGATACTGACAGATAACCATTTTGTTAAATTTGTTAAAAAAGACGCACGCTAATTAAATAATGCGTAAATTGCGCTGCGTTCAAGAAAGAACACCTAAATGCTAATTCATTAAAAACAAGTTCTAATCATTATGAAACTCTTTACGCATTGTTGGTCGCAGAAGATGTTGGTGTGGTGTAG
>CAZDIC010000078.1:0-7205 GCA_964505395.1 uncultured Alistipes sp.
TCAATAACCTGTGGACGCAGAGCCATGGCCTCACGCTGAATTTGGATCTCTCCGGGATATGCGTGTTGCAAGGAGTCAAGCAACACAGTTGCGCCTTGATAGTCACCGGCGGTAAAGGCCTCGCTTGCCTGATTATATAGTTGGCGAGCATCTTGATTTTCATATTTACCACAAGATGTACACGCCAATAATAAAGCAAAAATTGGCATTATATTTCTTTTCATATTTTCAAGATTCAAAACAATTAATCAATTATGCAAAATACAAATTTTACATATATTCATTAAACCACCCTATTCATTTACGCGCTGAACATCCTTCACGCCCTTCACCGTCTTAATCTTGTTAATCAGGTTTGAAAGCGAATGAGTGTCGTTAATACCGATTACCAAATGGCCTTGGAACATACCATCGTTTGAATCGATTGAGATGCTACGCAACATCACATTCTTCTCCTTGGTGATAATAGATGTAATGTTTGTTACAATACCGATGTCATCGCGACCAACAACGCGCAAGGTTACACCAAACTGGCTTCCAATCTTGCCCGACCATCGCGTCGGAATCATTCTGTAGGGATAACGTTCTCTGATATTTTGCGCATTCGGGCAATCGGTACGGTGAATTTTAATCACACCTTCGGCCGAAATAAACCCGAACACATCATCACCATAAATCGGGTTACAGCATTTCGCATAACGATAGTTCAACCCCTTAATATCGTTGCCGATAATCAGCACGTCTCCCCCATCCGATTTTGAAGAATCGTTCTCTTCAATAGGCTGCTTAAGAGTAAATTCCTCGGCCGACACGCGCGTTGATTGATTATCATGATACTGACTGTCAAGCGACACATAACCCTCGGTAATCTGGTTCACATCCAACTTTTCATCAGCGATGTCATGGAAGAAGTCGGTGCTGTTTTTATAGCCCATTCTCTTAATCAAACGGCTCAGCATGGCCTCCTCCAAATTAATCTTACGATTTTTGAAGCGACGTTGCAAGATTTCACGACCCAAGTCGGCTGATTTGTTTTCACGCTCCTTCAGTGTCTGACGAATCTTGGCACGAGCCTTTGATGTCACAACTATATTAAGCCAGTCCTGCTTAGGTTGCTGGTTGGGCGATGTCAATATCTCCACAGTGTCGCCACTGCGCAGCTTATAGGTTAGCTTTTCATTCTTATTATTAACCCTACCGCCAACGCAGACGCAGCCCAATTTTGAGTGAATATTAAACGCGAAATCGAGCAATGTAGCCCCTGCGGGCAGGCGATACAGATCACCTTTAGGCGTAAAGACAAACACCTCTTTGTCGTAGATGTCCATCTTAAAGTTGCGCATCAACTCCATAGGCCCGGAATCGGCAGTCTCCAGAATGTCACGCACATTGTTCATCCAGGCATCCAGGTTACTTTCGCTCTTGATACCTTTATATCTCCAGTGCGCAGCCAAACCCTTCTCGGCAACAAGGTCCATGCGTCGTGTACGGATCTGCACCTCTACCCACTTCCCTTCAGGCCCGGCGACAGTGATATGCAACGATTCGTAACCGTTGCTCTTGGGGATTGAAATCCAATCCTTCATACGCGACGGATTCGGCTGATACATATCGGTGATTACCGAGTAAGCCAACCAGCAATCGTTCTTCTCTTTTTCGAGTGGAGTGTCAATGATGATGCGTATGGCGAAGAGATCGTAAATGTGGTCAATGTCGTTTTTCTGCTTCTTCATCTTATTCCAGATGGAGAAAATCGACTTTGTACGCCCCTTAATATCAAAATTCAATCCAATCGCCTCAAGTTTCTCCTTAATAGGAGCGATAAACGCCGCAATGTAGGCATCGCGAGCATTTTTACGCTCGTTCAGTTGCTTTGCAATTGAAGTGTAGGTGGCACGATCGGTATATTTCAACGACATATCCTCAAGCTCCGACTTGATCGCATACAAGCCCAAACGATGCGCCAACGAGGCATACAAATAGTTTGCCTCATAAGCTATGTCGTGTACAAGTTTCTCATTCGGGTGGTGATTGATAATCTTCATGAGCACCAGTCGGTCCACAATCATAATTATAATCACACGAATATCATCGGCGAAAGCCATTAGCAAACGTCGGAAGTTCTCCGATTCCACCGCTGCGCCACGCTGATAAAGCGTTGACACCTTAAGCAGGCCCCGCACCATCTTGGCGATATCGTCGCCCCAGTTCAGTGCGATCTGTTCCTCGGTTAGGCCATCGGCCACACACATTTGATACAGCATTATGGCAATCGCCATATTACGGTCGGGGCTGATACGCACACACACTTCATTGGCTGTGAGCAGACATCTCACAAATGAAGAATTGCCAAACTTATCGCGATTAAACAAGCCGTGACTAACACCGTAGCCGAGCGTTCTACGCAATTTCATCAAGTCGGTTTTCTCTACCACACCGCCAAGATTGCGCAGCAAATTGCGATATTGCTCCGGGAGCGCAGCTCGTTCCTGTTTGTTAAGCAGATTGGCCTCCCGCTCACGCGTCAACTCGGGCAAAGCTCCATTGCCCGCTATGTGTTCCATTCCTGAAGAATGTTTCTCTAATGCCGTATTCATTTTTTCACCAGTCATAAGTATTAGTCTCCCTTTTTCGCCACGCAACGGTCACGATGTGGAAACCGCCACGCAACGCCCGTTACGGGTGTATCTTACTCGGGTTTCCCCTTTGTGATGATATAATCTTTCACCTCTTGGAACAAACGGGTAGCGAACACAAATTCATTCAGCGCCTCGTTTGACGAAGTAAAGATACCGTTTCTGTCGCCCACCCAATCACGATGGCCCTTGTTGATAAACACGATATTTTCACCGATGCCCAGCACCGAGTTCATATCGTGAGTATTAATAATGGTTGTGATATTATATTCGTGGGTGATATCCGAAAGCAGTTCATCGATAAGAATTGAAGTCTTAGGGTCGAGACCTGAGTTCGGCTCATCGCAAAACAGATATTTCGGATTCAGTGCTATGGCTCGCGCAATGGCAACACGTTTCTGCATACCACCGGAGATTTCCGACGGATACTTGTTGTCGGCACCGGCCAAATTCACGCGTTCCAAGCAAAACTGTGCACGGTCATACATCTCGGCACGGCTCATTCTCGAGAACATGGTCAGCGGAAACATCACGTTACCCAACACCGTTTCAGAATCAAACAGAGCCGATCCCTGAAACAACATACCGATTTCCTGGCGCAACGCTTTCACCTGACCATCTGTCATCTTCAAAAAGTCGCGACCATCATACAAGATTTCGCCCTCCTCAGGACGCACCAAACCAACAATCGACTTCATCAACACAGTCTTACCGGAACCGCTCTGACCAATAATCAAGTTGGTTTTGCCGGTCTCAAACCGCGCGCTCACATTGTGTAAGATAGTCTTATCGTCAAACGATTTGGTAATATTCTTAACTTCAATCATTGTAGCAAAATTTTGGTAAGTATAACATCAAACAGCAAAATCAAGATGCTGCTTGAAACCACAGCATTCGTACTTGCCTTACCCACTTCAAGCGCACCGCCCTTCACATAATAACCGAAGAACGAAGCCACAGATGAAATGATAAAGGCGAAGAACAATGATTTGATCAAGCTATACCACACATACCATTCCTGGAAGAATGCTTGTATGCCATAGATGTATCTCGACACGCTAATCAAGTCGGTGAACGCTGCAACGCCCCAACCGCCAATCATTGAGGTACCTATACAGAACACGACCAAAATGGGCATAAACACCACAAAGGCCACAAGTTTGGGCATTACCAAAAAGTTAGCCGAATTGACGCCCATAATATCCAAAGCATCAATTTGCTCGGTCACTCGCATAGTGCCAATTTCCGATGCTATATTCGAGCCGACTTTACCGGCGAGAATCAAACAAAGAATAGAGTTTGAAAATTCAAGCAACACTATATCGCGAGTCGCCAAGCCAACAGAATAGGCGGGAATAATCGGCGATGTAATATTCAACTGCATCTGAATGGTAATTACCGCACCAATAAACAGCGAGATAACGATAACCAACGGAATTGAGTCTACGCCCAACTTTAAAACCTCCTGAACAGTGCGTTTACCAAACGAACTCCACTTGTCAGGAATTGCAAACACCTTGCGCAGAAACATTGTGTATCGGCCAAGTTGCTCTAACGAATGTAGAAGTACCATACTAATTGATTCAGAGCATTTCGCTCAGTTTTGGTTGTCACTAATTTACATCTTCCCCTCCCGTTATATTTGCATTATCATGCATCCGCCACGCTTTCACGACAACGGCTGCATAACATATCCACACACAAAGGTACGAAAATTCAGCAAAAAACGCGCGAGCATACAGCTTGTTTGGGGGATTTTTACTAATTTCGTAGCCAATAATGCAAACGCATTTATTGCAGACCATCATCTGCGAGTGAATAACCCAATCAAAATTGATTATGCTTATCATCGGAATCGCCGGTGGAACCGGCTCAGGCAAAACGACCGTTGTCAACAAAATTATCGCATCCTTCCCCGCCGGTGAGGTTGCCGTAATCCCACAGGACAATTACTACAAGGATTCTTCTCACATTCCGCCTGAAGAACGTAGCAAAATCAACTTTGACGAACCCGACGCCATTGAGTGGACCCTGTTGGTAAAACACTTAAAAGAACTTAAGGCCGGGCACGCCATAGAGATGCCCACCTACTCATATCTCACTTGCACTCGCCAAGAAGAAACCGTGCATGTAGAGCCGCGTGATGTGGTGATTGTGGAGGGCATTTTGGTGCTCTGCGAGCCGATTATGCGCGAAATGATGGATGTTAAATGCTTTGTTGATGCCGACCCCGACGATCGCTTGATTCGCGTTATTGCTCGTGACTGCATTGAGCGTGGCCGCACTCCGCAAATGGTGATTGACCGCTATGAAGGCGTGTTGAAACCCATGCACAACATGTATATCGAACCGTCAAAGAGTTATGCCGACCTAATTATTCCGCAAGGTGGCACAAACGCAGTGGCTATCGGCTTGCTTACCGATTATATTGATGGCCGCTTGCGTAGAAATAACGAGGATAAAAACGCAACACGACACTAATGGACGACAACGAAATCATTGCGAACAACGAACCGATTGAAACCCCGGAAGCAACCGCGCCGGAGAAGATGGTGTTGCGCACCGAAAATTTGGTCAAGAAATACCGTCAACGCACTGTGGTCAACCACGTGTCGATTGACGTAACCCAAGGCGAGATTGTGGGATTGCTCGGCCCGAATGGCGCAGGCAAAACCACTACATTCTACATGACCACAGGCCTAATCACGCCAAACGAAGGACAAATTTTCCTCAACGACAAAAACATCACCAAATACCCCGTGTATCGCCGTGCGCAAATCGGCATCGGCTACCTTGCACAGGAAGCATCGGTGTTCCGTAAGATGACAGTGGAGAACAACATCCGCTCGATTCTCGAAATGACCAACATGACAAAAGAAGAACAACGCGAAAAGCTTGAAAGCCTTATCGCTGAATTCCGCTTGGAACATGTGCGCAAAAACCTTGGCGACCGTTTGTCGGGTGGCGAACGTCGACGCACCGAGATTGCACGCTGCTTGGCCATCAACCCCAAATTCATCATGCTCGACGAACCGTTTGCCGGTGTCGACCCTATCGCGGTGGAAGATATCCAGGAAGTGGTCTACAAACTGAAAGAGAAGAACATCGGCATTCTCATTACCGACCACAACGCGCAGGAGACTTTGCGCATCACCGACCGTGCATATCTGCTGTTTGAGGGCAAAATCCTATTCCAAGGCACATCCGAGGAACTCGCAGCCAATCCGATTGTGCGCGAGAAATACCTCGGTAGAAACTTTATTTTCTATCGCAAAAAATTTAGCTCATCAGCGGCTGCCACTACTTCGACAGAGCAGACCGAGCAACAGTAGCGCTATACAATTTATAGAGCAACAGCGCCGTAGCGAATACGCTCAGCACTACTAATGCAATGGCTCCGGCAGAGTCAAACTCTGCGCCTAATTTGTCGGGGTTAAATGCTGCCGTCGGGTTATTGGTCACTCGCCATGTGTTAAACACCACAAACGCATTGTTGAACATGTGCACAATTGCAGGTACCCAAAACGAACCGGTCCACCAAAGCAGATAGCCCAAGAAAGCGCCAAGAAGCATACGAGGCACAAATCCGAAGAATTGAAAATGGAGCAAGCTAAACAGGAAGGCTACTAACCAAATGGCAACGTGAGGATTCACACGGCTCATCATCACCAATCGCTGCATCGCTCCTCTAAAAAACAATTCCTCGCTAAAACCGGCAAGCACCCCTATAATCAATATCGAGAGAATCAATGACGGAACTGATGCACCTGCCATCAGCGAATTTGTCACATTTGCCGCATTATCTTCAAGTGTACGCATCGCAGTCTCAATATGTTGCATCGAAGCCGGCAGATGTATTGACTCGTTCCATGCGATAACTGAATTCATAGCCGGAATGGATACAATCAGCGTCAAAAGCGCCAAAATCAAGTGTGTACCAACAGGTTTTACATCAACTGCGAGCAGTTTGGCCGGCAAACGCGTCGACACCACAGCCATGATGATGGCGGGCAAGATGAACACCATTATATCTTGCAAAACCATCGAAATACGCAGTGCCGATTCCGGACGTTTACATACAGCCGAAAGCCCGTTTGACAATATCGGGAACAGTATTAACAAAAACGCAAAAAGCGAAATTTGCAACACTATCGCGCTTCCCGGACGCGATATAGCCATATTTAATCTCTTATTCTCCATATTGGTTTCTTTATTTACAATTTAACATAAAACGGTTCTACCAAATCGCGATACATCTGTGTGTATGCACCATCGGTGCCATGGATTACCAATGTACTTTCATCCGTAGGCACCAAAAGTGCACCGACATCGCTTTTCACCAACTCACACATTACCCTGCGCGATGGCTTGCACTCCTTTGTTTTTACCACACACATTCGCGCTATGTGCAGTTTGTGCAACGCCGCTAAAAAAACTATTCTGTCGCGATGCTCTGCCGCGGTTATCAGTGCCAATCGACCGGTAGTAGTCAAGAGTGCATGAGCATTTTGGAACAGCGAATCAAGCGATAACGAATCCTCATGACGGGCAGTGCGACGAGCGTCATCT
>CAZDIC010000079.1:0-7133 GCA_964505395.1 uncultured Alistipes sp.
AATTATCATTAAGACTATGCGTCTCATAGGGCCGTTTATTCTTTTATTGAATCATCATAGCTGATTCATCTTAGTTTAACGGCAAATTTATGAAAAAAATTATTGCTGTCCGATAAAAAACTTTTTAGCATTCAAAAAAGTATCGGACAGCAATAAAAATTACACATTGCATTGTGGGGAGAAGTGACGCCGGTCCGTGTAGTCCGTAACACACGTTCCTACCGAATCGGCATCAAATACGCGCAGTCGTCAGCAGTACATATTGAAGATTGCCTCATACAACTCTTGTTTCCCGCTGGTTTGCTTTGGCTCACCATGAGCCTTAGCGTAAGCAACAACATCTTCGAGGCTGAGTTTACCTTCTTCAAATTCTTTACCTTTACCGCTATCAAACGAAGCGTAGCGGTCAGAAAGCATTTGTTTGTAGGGCGATTCTTCGAGAAGTTTTGCAGCACCTTCAAGTGCACGAGCTATAGCATCCATACCGGCAATGTGAGCGATAAAGATATCCTCAAGGTCGGTAGAATTGCGACGAGTTTTGGCATCGAAGTTGGTACCACCATTACCAAAGCCACCGTTGCGAATAACCTGAGCCATGGCTTGGATGAGTTCGAAGTTATCGATGGGGAATTGATCAGTATCCCACCCGTTTTGATAGTCACCACGGTTAGCGTCGATTGAACCAAGCATATTGTTGTCGACAGCCACGGCAAGTTCGTGTTCAAAAGTGTGGCCTGCGAGTGTAGCGTGGTTAACTTCGATGTTCACCTTAAAGTCCTTATCCAGGCCGTGAGCACGAAGAAAACCGGCAACAGTCTCTGTGTCAACGTCATATTGGTGTTTGCATGGTTCCATAGGTTTCGGCTCAATGAGGAAAGTGCCGGTGAATCCCTTAGCTCGAGCATAGTCGCGAGCGATTGTGAGCATTTGGGCAAGGTGCTCTTTTTCGCGCTTTTGGTCAGTGTTGAGGATTGACATGTAACCTTCGCGACCGCCCCAGAACACGTAGTTGGACCCACCAAGTTCGATTGTAGCATCAATAGCATTTTTGATTTGAACAGCAGCACGAGCAACAACGTCAAAATCGGGATTAGTTGCAGCACCGTTCATATAGCGAGCATGGCCGAAAACGTTAGCTGTACCCCAAAGAAGTTTGATGCCTGTTTCAGCTTGTTTTTGTTTGAGGTAGGCCACTATTTGCCTCAGGTTAGCCTCATATTCTTCGATAGTAGCAGCTTCTTTAACGAGGTCCACATCATGAAAGCAGTAGTATTCTATGCCTAATTTTTGCATGAATTCAAAACCTGCGTCAGCTTTGTTTTTAGCAGCTTGGATAACATCAGCGTCACCGTTCCATGGGAATTGTTTTGTGCCGCCGCCAAATTGGTCCCCGCCTTCAGCGCATAGCGTGTGCCACCAAGCCATAGCAAATTTCAGCCAATCTTTCATTTTTTTACCGAGGATAACTTTCTCGGCATCGTAGTAGCGGAATGCCATCGGGTTCTTACTATCTTTGCCCTCAAATTTAATTTTTCCAACTGTAGGAAAATATTCTTTATTTGCCATAACGAGACAAAATATTTAGGTTTGTAATATATTTAAACGATAATTATTCTGAAATATGTTTGTGCAGGAGACTTTTCCAACGCTCATAAGCTTCAATGTATTGAGCACGTTTGCTTTGGTCAGGCTCAATAACTGCAATTCTTTTGAGTGAAGCAAAAGCTTCGTTGCTATCCTTATAGATGCCGGCACCAATACCTGCACCCTTAGCCGCGCCAACACTACCATCAGTGTCGTATAGTTCAATTGTCGCCCCCGTAACCCCGGCAAGCGTGTCTCGGAAGATTTTGCTGAGGAACATGTTTGCATGACCGGCGTGCACTTTGTTAACCTTCATACCTATTTGCTCCATGATGTCAATGCCATACTTGAATGAGAAAACTATGCCTTCTTGAGCAGCGCGGATGAGATGACGCTTGTCGTGCACATTGAAGTTAATCCCATTGATTAAACAATTGCTCACCTTATTTTCGAGCACACGCTCAGCCCCATTCCCGAAGGGTATGATACTCACGCCATCGCTACCAATCGCAATTTGCGAGGCAAGATTATTCATATCAACATATGACATACCGTCCGGCACAACATTGCGTTTAATCCATGAGTTAAGGATGCCTGTTCCGCTGATGCATGCCATCACTCCGAGGCGAGTTTGCTCGGTGGTGTGATTGACGTGAGCAAAAGTGTTCACACGCGATTTTGTGTCGTAGTTAACTGTACCGTTGATGCCATATACAACGCCACTGGTACCTGCAGTTGACGCAATTTCACCGGGGTTAAAAACATTCAGCGAAAGAGCATTGTTTGGTTGGTCGCCGGCTCGATATGTGATGGGAATACCTGCACAAAGTCCCAGCTCGGAAGCTGCTGCAGTGCTCACGCGGCCTTGTTCTGAAAACGTGTGGCGAAGTTGCGGAATGAGAGAGCTGTCAAATCCGTAGTAGTCAAGCAAGAAATTGGCAATCTGATTTTCTTTATAATCCCAAAGCATACACTCGGAGAGACCTGAGATGGTGGTACATTGTTCACCGGACAGGCGCCAAGCAATGTAGTCGCCAGGAAGCAAAATTTTGTCGATGCGAGCAAATAGTTCCGGCTCGTTTTCTTTCACCCAGGCCAATTTAGCTGCGGTGAAGTTGCCGGGAGAGTTGAGCAAGTGAGAAAGGCAAGTATCCGCACCCAGTTCGCTAAAGGCTTTTTGGCCATAAGGCACACCCCGAGAATCACACCAGATAATGGCAGGACGGAGCAAATTTTGCTCTTTGTCAACGCACACCAACCCATGCATCTGATAAGAAATCCCGATAGCTTTGATATCTGCGCTATCGACTTTTGACACTGCCAAAACAGCGGCAGTGGCTTGTTTGAGGTATTCCCACCAACTTTGTGGGTATTGCTCTGCCCAACCGGGCATCACGGCAATAATTGGCGCTTCGGCTTTTGGGTAACTTGCAGCTGCCACACATTTACCTGATTGTGCGTCGACCAAACTGGCTTTCACAGAAGAGCTACCTATGTCATATCCTAATAAATACATATCTTGAAGTAATTTGGGCTTATCTCGATATTTGGTGTTTGTGAATTTTCTTGTTAACAGATGCGTTGAACTCCGCAAACTGCAGTAGTTTTATTGGTGATTTATGTTTAACTGCAGGTTAAGTTCCTGAACTGCCGATTTGTAGTCAGCGTCAGAATCCGCCTCAATTGAGAGTGTAATACCGTCCCAACGACGTTTGGGATCAAAACCGAAGTAGTCGGGATCGTAACGGAAAGTGTACTCACCGGTCTGAATTACAGGTCCGGAAATAATCACCACACGTGGCTTAACCTTGGCGTGGTCGTCACTGAGCACGGTACGGTCGGCATTAACGAACACCGGTGTTATGGTAAATTCCGTACTATCAAGTCGGGCATTTAATTTGATATGTCTGTTGGGGTCATACTTGATAAGCTCTCCGTTGAACATTGCCGATGTGTACTGCATCTGCTTCCCCTGACCGGCGTGGTAGCGCTCGCGAGTAAGATTGACCATCTCGTCATCCTGATACCAAAATTGGTCGTGGGGATCGGTGCTTTCCGTACCGTCAGCACTCCAGCGGGAGTAGTATTTGCCATCGGTAGGACGGGGATTCTCCAGCGCTTTTGCAATGAACTTGGCGATATAGGTTTGTGTCTCATGGCAGAGATCAAAGTGACCTTTTTCGGCATCACAGAGGAATGAGATTTTGCTGTCGGGGTACATCATACGGAATGCAAGAGCCGGACGAACGCGAGCCTCCCACCATTCATATTCACCTTCAATCATCAAGCCCGGGATATGGTCGATGTTGCGAGTGCGGCCCCATTCTACATTTTCACGACCATACCCACAGAGATTGGTGCGCGGTGCATCGCCATGGAACGAAATAATGCAGAGAGTTCTGTCGGGATTCCATGCTGCAAAGTTCCAAGGGAATGTAGCTTGTGCAGAGTGGCCAAACGGAATGATTGGCGCAGATAATAACTCGGGATGCTCGCTACCGGTAGCCAGTGCGGTCATAATGCTGTCGAAACGCTCTTGACAACCGGTGATGACGTCCCAATTCTGGGAACCACGTTGCACGAATATCATTGCAACACCGAGACTGTCCATCGCGCTGCGAAATTCCTTGCTGCGAAACAGCACCTCCTCCGTCATGTTCTGGTGGCAATACAGTGCCGCCTTTACCTTCTTACCATCCTTCGGCAATCGCAGAAATGCGCGCTGCCCCTCCGGACCATATACGTAGTCAAATAACCACTTGGGTTCTACGTATTTATTTGCTTTAGCACTGTCATGGCTGTTATCGTCAATCGGTCCACAGTCAATCCTTTCACATGCATCGGCAATGAATGCGTCTTTACCATGACTTTCGTCCTCGCATGTTGAGCCGATTTGGCCGTGATATGGCGACTGAGCTCCGATAGCAGTACTCAGAAGCAGTTCTGCCGCCAACAAGATATGTCTATACATTTTTAAAGTTTTCCTTTGGTGGTGAACAAATTACCCTCCTTGGTAGCAGTGGCCTTTGAACCGTTTAAGTTGATGCTCTTAACCCCTGAATTGAAAGGTTTGATACCGAAACGGAATTGCGGTTGACCGTTGAGTTGCATATCCATTGTTGAGCCGTTGGTGGCGGCAATGAAATTCAATTTTGCCAACGACGAGAACCAAACGTCATCACCTCTGCGCAACGAACTGCCTGAGTACATAAACAAGCGTTCGGCTTCAGAAGCCGACTTCCCCTCTGGATAGGTCACTGCAAACATATAAGCATCTGTTGCCCAACCGTCGGCATTAATCCACGAGTTGATGTGCATCAATCGACCATCGGCCAACTGGTTGATATACAAGCCTGTAACCTTGCCGTTCCACTTGATTTGTACACCGATCCAATCTTTACCCTCGCGACGAGTGATTATCGGTAGTAACTTTTGGTCGGGTGTATCCTTCATGGTGATAGCTGTCACCGCTTTAATGCGGTCAAACTCGCCCGGCAGGATGAAGGAATAATACTCCTCGGTTTCCTTCATCCCCTCTTCCGGTGCCTCGCGCACCTCCCAATAGAGCATTTCGGGATAATCGTGAACGTAGTTGCTCGGTGCGAGAGTTTGTGGATATAGTGGGGTTAAAACAATTGATGCATTCTCCTTGGTAATCTCCAGCGAACCACCACGTTTAACTGCCATGCCTCCGGGGTGCCATAGCCACTCAAACTGCCCTTTATCATGCGTCTTGAGGTCGTCGATGATAAACAGTACATTGTCAAGCCAGAGGAAATGGCGGTAGTTGCGGACAAAGTTATCGCTAGTTGGTCCGGTGCCGTTGGCCAACACATATCGCACGTTTGAACCATCGAGTAAGTCATGCAACGAGCCGGGAAGCATCGCGCCGTGATATTGCTGGTAGGTTGACTGCCCCTTGCCGTTGAATTTCACCACATTGTGGGCATCGCTTTGGAAGAAATATTTGCGATAGTTCTCGTTGCCGTATGAGCAGTTGCCGGCATCCTTGATGATATCCTCACCGTTGTGAAACAGAATAAA
Organism: uncultured Alistipes sp.; assembly: GCA_964505395.1. Lineage (GTDB taxonomy): Bacteria > Bacteroidota > Bacteroidia > Bacteroidales > Muribaculaceae > UBA7173. The sequence goes on from CAZDIC010000079.1 coordinate 5,629, forward strand.
GGAGTTTGCATCAGCGTGAGCATGATTCCAAGTCATGCCACTCTTAACAGCCAACATCGTAGCATTTTTGTTCCATGAGTTGCGCATTGTAGCCCAACCAAAATCTTCCCAGAGTTGCGATTTTGTCAGTGCCGGAGTAGTCGGAGCCTTGGTAATGTCGGGGGTATAGAGAAATCCCATAGGGAAGTTGCGAGGGAACCCTTCGCGGTGCTGATTCGGTTGAAGTTGATTTGCATACCAGAGGGTAACCGGATCAGTAACTCCCATTGAATAAGCCAAGTACATTGAGCTTTCTCCGGTAACATTCTTGTGACTGTCGCCGAAGTTGATACTGTAAAGCATTCCGTCACGCGGATAGCACACATGGGCGAAGAAATCCGGCAGTAGCTTCATTTGAGGAATATCCTCTAGCTTGTCACCGAGATGGGAATTGAGCCAAGCTTGACGCAGAAGCATTGCCTCAGTGATACCGAAGCTGGCGTAATTGATTGATTCATACATACCGCCAGCCTTGTCGAAGGTCTTGGGTTTGTTCTGGATAACATCACCGGCGAAGTTAAACCATTCAGGCAGAGCCTCCACGGCCATCTTTGCGGCCTTCTCTGCCTCCGGCACTTCATTCGAGATTGCCAATGCGAGCAAGCCTCCCATCCCAACGCATGACGACCACCAATTGTGGCCCATTGAATTTAGTGAGTGAATCCTCGTTGGCTCCAATAGCCAGTCTCCAAGTAGCGGTTCTCCGGCCAAACGCCACACACCTTGTGCAATTGTTTTTCGGTCGGAGGCTGATAGATTGTTGTAGATTGCATCGTATGCAACGGCAATTTGAAACGCACGGTGGGCCATCTGCAACTCGCTACGCCAAGCCGGCGTACGCTGCATCATCTCACCGTCACTCCAAGTTTCTATTTTTGCAATATCAAGGAGCATAGAACGAAGTTTGTCGAAATAGCGCTTATCGTTGGTGGCCTGATATACCAAAGCCATATATTCCATTGTGCGTACATCGTTTTTTGACAGCAGCCCTTCGGCCTTGGACTGAATTTCCGACCAAGCACGAGACTGCACCGTATCGGTCTTTACACGCTTCATTGCAGAGTCAACCTTATCAGTAGTGAATAGCAACGATGGGTGCGAGACCTTCCCGACCACCGGGAAAGCCAACACCATGGCAGTAATGATACTAAATATATATTTGGTCATATCTGTATATGTTAATGAATATTCGATAATATACAATTCCTTAAATGTATTACGACCGAATACACAAAATTACTCAATTTACACCAATCTCGATAGCCTTTAACTACATAGTCTTTAACTACGCCCACATTATCAACAGTAAGGTCAATTCTTATGCTTCATAGCAAACAGGCACTATTGAAAATACAGCTGAACTTATTCGACAATATATTCTCAATGGCGGTGATAGCAAAGTTACAAAAAAGGTTCATCCGCAAAGTGGCGTGGTAAAGTGATGAAAGAGGTTACCCGACTCAGAT
>CAZDIC010000080.1:0-7076 GCA_964505395.1 uncultured Alistipes sp.
CAAGATGATGCTGTTTCAAGATCTCCACTTGTTCCATATTCTTTTGTAGTTTAGCTATAAACTGCAAAGAAGATGACATCTCCGGCTGGAAATTAGTGAATAGTTCCTTTAATTTATCGTCCTCCATAAGACCATATTTTAAGATTTTGACAATAATCCACGAAGGTGGTTACGCCCACGTGAAAGGTGCTGCTTTACCGCATCTTGTGAAGTCTCCTCTAACTCAGCTATTTCTTTTATGGAATAGCCTTCCATATAGAACAACAACACAGATGTTCTTTCCTTGTCAGGAAGATGATTCAATGCTGTATATAATTCTTGATAACGAAATTGAGAGTCTGTTGTCTCCTCTGACATAAGATTTCGCGCTTCTTCATAATCGGCAAAAACTTTTACAAAGCGTTTATGACTGATATATGTATTATATCCGATTTTGAACAGCCAAGCATTGAACTTATCAAGATTGTTTAAGGACTCACACGAGAGATATGCCTTAATATAAGCATCTTGAGCAATATCATCTGCGAGTGCAGCATCTCCGCAGCAAAGGGCCACGAGAAAGCGTCGAAACGCCCTCTGCGTACCCTCCACTTGTTTTATAAACTGCTCGCCTGTCATTGTTTTACTTCTCTTCGGTGGAGTTTGTCTGTTTGCGAGTGACATTCCAAACAATCAAATAGCTAATGCCTATTGCGATGGATATTCCACCGAATATCATAGGAATAGTGACAGAGTCTGCGCTGAAAAATGAGCCGTTAGCAAAGTTTGCCCAACCCACAAATGCGAGAGCAACACCAATGAATGAGAATATACAACCACGAAGCAAACGGAGGTTGAGGATTTCACGAGTAGTCTTCTGCGGTTTCTTCAGAGATTCAATTAGTTTATCGGTATCGACATCCTTGTTGGCTTCGATAGCTTTGACGATGATTTGAGCTCGTTTGTTCTCACTGTTCATCTTAGCGAGAGAAGTGATGAGAACGACTGCGATGGGAAGAACTACGCAAACGAAGATGGGAACTAAAGTTGATGTCATGATTCGATATGTTTAGTTTGTTGTTAATAATGTTTTCTTTGAGATATCTCGTATATTAGACACATTTAGGCCCCCAAAGGTGACATTAATTGCAAGAAAAATTTTATTCGAAATGCAACTGGTTAAGAATAAATAAATTAGCATTGAGAACATAAGACTTCCCCGGTCGCTAAGTTTTATTTGAATAACAGTAGTAATGCTATAAAAAGGGCTGTAAAACTTGCAAAATCGAAGTGCGTTTTCGAGTGATTTGGAAGGGCAAAATATATTTCGTATCTTTACAACAAATTAATATATAATCTTAAGTATGGGAGCAGCAAAATGGATAGGCGGAATCATCGGCTTTATGTCCGGTGGCCCGTTAGGTGCCTTAGCCGGATATGCTTTGGGTGCCCTGTTTGACAATGCAATCAATAGCAAGGCTGAGCATCCACAATGGGACGGACAAAGAGGTTATACACAAAGTCGTAGTTACGACCCGATGGAGGGGAATCGCACAAGTTTCCGCTTCGCCCTGTTAGTTATGGCCTCGTACATCATTCGTGCCGATGGACGAATCATGCACAGCGAGATGGAGTACGTGCGAACATTCCTACGTCATAACTTCGGCGAAGAGGCTGCGCAGGAGGGAAATGCTATTTTGCTGCGTCTCTTCGAACAACGCAAAGAGATGGAGCGCAACAATCCGCATGCCTTCATCGACACCATCCGCCAATGTGCAGCACAGTTGGCCAACGCTCTAACCTACGAGCAGCGTCTGCAGTTGTTGGCCTTCCTCTGCGGAATCGCGAAAGCCGATGGACAAGTAAGCCCGGAGGAGATTGATGCGCTAAAGGAGGTTGCCCGTTACATGCAGATGCAAGACGCAGAAGTCGACTCACTGCTCAATTTAGGAGGTGGCTCACTCGAAGAAGCATACAAAGTTTTGGAGATAAGCCCCGAAGCCACCGATCAAGAGGTTCGTTCTGCATATCGTCAGTTGGCACTTAAGCATCATCCTGACCGCGTAGCCACTCTCGGCGAGGATGTCAAAAGAGCTGCCGAAGAAAAATTCAGGCAAATTAATAACGCCAAAGAAATGATATATAAAGCGAGAGGTATGCAATAAACATTGGGACTACACACCGGTTCATGGCCTTACACGTAAAGATACCGGATAGTGCGCCAATTTTCAAGGAAGTATAGACGATTCTTCGGATTCGTCGCCCATCCTGGAGACATCCTTAATACTGTATATCTGCATTTTGTTTAGTGTATTTATACAGACAGCACCGCGTTCACGGTAATATCCGTGAACGCGGTGCTGTCCGGTTTGAAGAGTAGTAGCACTACCCTATCTGATGGGTCCTATTATAGCTTTTGCGAAGATTTTAAAGCAAGTAATACACGATGTTGGCATCACGACGTTTTAGCTTGCGTTAAAGGTTTGTTGCGGAGAGGGCACGTGGTCGTGTGAGTTACCACGACCAGTCGAAGCGGAGGATGTCTTCTTCGATTAGGGTGTCGCCGGATTGGACTTCGATGATGCGGAGGTCAGTGATGGCTTTGACAGCGTGTTTTGTACCTCTTTTTATGTTGATGACGTCGCCACGCATGACCCGCTGCACTTTGCCATCAAGGGCCAAAAGGCCTTCGCCGTCAACAAAAGTCCAAACTTCATCGCGATGATTGTGGAGTTGGTAACTGATGCTTTTCCCGGTTTTTATAACCAGTTGCTTGGTTAAGGCTTTGTGACCGTCGGAACATTCAATTGTGTCAATGACTTTATATTCGCCCCAACGCCGTTCTTCATACATCGGGCGACGTGTCAATTGGTCGGCAAATGATTTGATGTTTTCGCTCTTTGCCTTCTCGGAGATGAGTATGCCATCACACGATGCGGCTACAACCATGTTTTTAGCACCGATGCACATAATCGGCAATTCGAGTTCGTTGATGACATGGGTATTTTCTGACGCATCCAATATGACGTTACCTACGGTGTGGTCGCGAAGTTCATCGGTGAGTGTATTCCATGTGCCGAGGTCTTTCCATTCGCCATCGTAAACAACAACAGCTACCGATTTGGCTTTCTCTGCAACCTCATAGTCGAAACTAATCTTGGGGAATTCTTGATAGCGGTTGCGTATTTCCGTAAAGCTATCGGCTTGGATATATCTGTCAACAATATCCTTGAGATAGCCAAGTTTGAAGGCAAATACGCCGCCATTCCAGAATGCGTTTTGTGCTATCAATTGTTCCGCTGTCGGCACATCGGGTTTCTCAGTAAAGCGATTAACCTTGTAGATATTGCCGCTGCCGCTTTCAGGCACAACGTAGCCATACTTTGACGAAGGATAAGTCGGTTTAATGCCCATAAGCACCAAATCTGCAACATCGGCTTCCACTGCCTTTGCCATTGTACGGATTGAATCGAAGTAGTGGGCTTCGGTATAAGAATCACATGGCATCACCACTACCACTTCATCGCGGTTACACTTCATCTCTTTGGCGAGAAATGATGTTGCTAAAGCAATGGCAGGGAATGTGTCACGTCGGCAGGGTTCGGTTACAATGGTAATATCCTCGCCGAGTTGATTGGTAATAATGTCTTGCTGGGAAACTGAGGTCGCTAATATAATCTCATCAGTGAGTTTTGAGGCTTTAATCTGACGAACAACTCGTTGTACCATCGACTCGCGACCGCCATACGGACATTCTAAAATGCGCAAGAATTGCTTGGAGCGGGCCTCATTTGATAGTGGCCATAGGCGTTTGCCGGAGCCACCGGAAAGTAAAATTATCTTCATGGCTTACCGGTCATTAGCGTTCTGCTCGCATAGGGTTGTGAAGAAAGTCTTCGTAGGCAAGACGGATACCATCTTCAAGCTCGGTCTTGTAAGTCCATCCGAGTTTTGTAGCTTTGCTTACATCGAGAAGTTTGCGTGGCGTACCATTGGGGCGAGTAGTGTCCCATTTGATTTCGCCTTCATAACCTACGACTTTGGCTACCAGTTCGGTGAGTGCTTTGATTGTCAATTCCTTGCCCGTACCGGCGTTGACAGTTTCGTTACCGCTGTAGTTATTCATCAGGAATACGCAAAGGTTGGCGAGGTCGTCAACATAAAGGAATTCGCGCAGCGGGCTGCCATCGCCCCAACAGGTTACTTCTTGCAAGCCCTGCTCTTTGGCCTCATGGAAGCGGCGGATAAGGGCGGGGAGAACGTGGCTGTGTTCGGGATGATAGTTGTCGTTGGGACCATAAAGATTTGTTGGCATTACACTAATATAATCCGTGCCATATTGGCGGTTCAAAAATTCGCAGTATTTCAAACCGGAGATCTTGGCAAGTGCATATGCCTCGTTTGTTTTTTCCAGCTCGGAGGTCAGCAAGCATGACTCAGGCATAGGTTGTGGTGCCATGCGCGGATAGATGCACGAAGAACCGAGGAATTCGAGTTTCTTGCATCCGTTCTTCCATGCCGAATGTATTACATTCATCTCAAGTATCATGTTCTCATACATAAAGTCGGCAAGTGCTGATTGATTGGCAACAATGCCACCCACTTTTGCGGCTGCCAGAAATACGTATTCCGGGGTTTCGGCTGCAAAGAACTGCTCCACCGCCGTTTGATTGCAGAGGTCGAGTTCTTTGTGTGTACGAGTGATAATGTTTGTGTAGCCTTGGCGTTGCAATTCACGCACGATGGCCGAACCTACCATTCCTCGATGACCGGCCACATATATTTTTGCGTCTTTCTGCATCATTTTACAATTCCTTTCTCAAGATATTCAGCGAGGTTCATCTTTACCTGTTCACCGGCTCGTTCAACTGCCACTTTTGCCATATCCGACTCTACCATTATTCTCACCAATTCTTCAAATGATGTTTTTGATGGGTCCCAACCCAATTCGGTTTTTGCCTTGGTGGGGTCACCCCAAAGGTTTACGACATCGGTGGGGCGATAAAAATCGGGTGACACCTCAACAAGCACTCGGCCGGTTGCCACGTCAATGCCTTTTTCGTTTTCGTTCTTGCCCTCCCAACGCAGTTCGATACCTGCATGAAGGAATGCCAGTGTTGCAAATTCTCGAACCGAGTGTTGCACTCCGGTGGCAATGACAAAATCTTCCGGGTGCTCGTTTTGCAACATCAGCCACATACACTCAACATAGTCTTTTGCATATCCCCAGTCGCGGAGTGAATCCAAGTTGCCGAGGTAGAGTCGGTCCTGTTTACCTTGTGCGATGCGTGCTGCTGCCAGAGTGATTTTACGTGTTACAAAGGTTTCGCCACGGCGTTCCGACTCGTGATTAAAGAGGATGCCCGAGCAACAAAACATATTGTAAGCCTCACGATATTCGCGAACAATCCAATAACCATACTGCTTTGCCACAGCATACGGCGAGTAAGGATGGAAGGGCGTATTTTCGTTTTGGGGCACTTCCTCCACCTTTCCGTATAGCTCGGATGTAGATGCTTGATACATTCTGCATGTTTTTGCCAATCCACATTGTCGGATACCCTCAAGTATGCGCAGAACTCCTGTCGCATCTACATCGGCGGTAAATTCAGGCGAGTCAAATGATACCTGAACGTGGCTTTGTGCTGCAAGGTTATACACCTCATCGGGGCGCACCTTATTCAGCACCTGAATAATCGACATCGAGTCTCCCAGGTCGGCGTAATGAAGATGGAAGTGTTCATGGCCTTCAAGGTGTGCTATTCTTTCACGAAAATCTACCGATGAACGTCGGATGGTACCGTGTACATCGTATCCTTTTCCCAAAAGAAGCTCTGCCAAATAAGAGCCGTCTTGCCCGGTTATACCGGTAATCAATGCTGTTTTCATTCTTCTATATTTGTTCTTTTTCAAATTTTTATTTGTTCTCTTTTCCGGTATCAGTGGCGGTTGGTAGTGGGGATATATCGGTTGATAAGGGTATTCGTGCCTTTTTCGGCAACGTAACCACAAATTAACGATACGGCAGCTACGGCTAAATATCCGACAAGCCACACAATCAACGAACTGCATTCAACGCCAAATGTAGCCCTATAGATTTTAATAACTAAAATGTGGAGCAAATAAATCCCCAAACTGTATTTGCCGAAGGTTGATAGCACACGGCCAGCAAAATTATTTCCGCATTGGCCATTACAGAATAAGATGCATAGCAACAACACACCGCCAAGCGAAACCGAAACCGGAAATCTATTGGATACGACATGAAGTCCACACTTTTCTGATACTGCAAACAACGCGATTGCAAGCATCACGCCTAATCCATATAAAGCCAATGCCCTCCATTTACGGCATTCACTTTGTGATTGAGTCAGGTAGTAAATACAAAAACCCACCATGATGTTAGGCAACTCAACCAAGAAGCAGAACGTCTTGAAATATGTGGATATATCATAATCACTACTTCCTCCATGCGTCACAACCAAGTAGACACCATGTGTCACCATTGCCACTATTACACTGCAAAATAATGCGATGAGCGATCGCTTTAGTGAATTAACATATATTAACACGGGGGGGGTAATCAAATAAAGCAATATCAGATCTGCCACATACCATTCCACTCCAATTATATCATTTATATAGTGGGGAAAGAAGCCATTAACCAGCGTTAGATGTGATAGAACACTCAGGGGAGTTGCAGAGTTAATGACTGCAAATAATATAACAGCAACAAAATACAATGGCAAGATTCTCACCACTTTTGCCTTATAAAAACGAATAACATCGTGTTTTGATCGGAAATTAAATTTATGTGCAGTGCGCACAAGCAAGAAGGCGGTAATAACGAAGAATAATTGCGGACAAAAGCAGCCACAATTAGCTATCAACGAAACAATGCCATTAGGAGCTTGAATGAAATGCACCATCATAACGCCTAGAATTGCCAAGCCCTTTAATATATCAAGATAGCCTAAACGCTTCTTGACTGAAAATTGCGAGTTAGATTGTAATGTTAAATCTGTCATTTGTATTTTATTTAAATATCGTTATCTGATGGCGGCTTTGATGCAGTCAACAATGTAGCGGACGTCATC
>CAZDIC010000081.1:0-6952 GCA_964505395.1 uncultured Alistipes sp.
CGGCATCAGCGTCAACCACGTAAGGCTTTGCCCAGAGCGGATTCCAATTGGTGTGTTTGCAGAAAACTTCCTCAAAGGGGAGGTCAGACACGCTGTTACGGCCGGCATAGTAGTTGAGTACGCCATCGAAACCGATAGCCTTTTCAGCGATTACAGGGGTGCCGAGAAGCAGCTCGGGCTGCAGAGCACCCGATGTGCCGATACGTACCATTGAGAGTGTGCGGTGTGCCTCCTTAACCTCACGTGTTTTGAAGTCGATGTTGGCCAGGGCATCAAGTTCATTAATTACAATGTCGATGTTGTCGGGGCCGATGCCGTGCGACAAACACATGATCGGTTTACCCTTATATGTGCCACCGATTGTGTGAAATTCGCGCGACGACACTTCAAAATCGCGAGTGTCGAAATGTTCGGCTACAAGGTTTACACGGCCCGGGTCGCCAACCAAAATAATACGATCGGTGAGTTGCTCGGGGAGCAGATGAAGGTGAAACACAGACCCGTCGGGGTTGATGATCAGTTCTGATGGAGCTATGATTTTCTTTTCCATATATATTTAAGTGTGCTATTAAATTCGATTATCTCATAACAATTATAACAAATAACGGAGGCCAAGAGTTTGCTACGAAAGGCGAAATGTTGGATGGCAAGTTGGTGACATCGGTTGCCAACTATTTTTGCTGCTCATCACTATGTCAATTGTTAGCGTATGCCTCAAGCCAATCGGTAGCGTGCACCCGGCATTGCCAGCAGCAGACCGTTAAATTCCAACTCTACAAGGTGCGCCATCAACTGTCCCACCGGGATGTTAAGCGCATTTGTGAGCTCATTGGTGCGGGCTTCGCCGTGATGTGTGATATAGTTGATAATGGCCTGTTGGTTTTCGGTGAGTTCCACAGCAAGTTGTTGCTGTTTCCCCTCCGGTTGCCGCGCCTTCCAATTGAGCACGCTGATGATGTCGTCGGCCGACTCGGCAAGGTGGGCGGTGTTGTTTTTTATCAGCTTGTTGCAACCACCGCTGAAGTGGTCGGAAGTGCGCCCGGGAAGCGCAAACACTTCACGATTGTAGAGCATGGCCAACTTGGCGGTGTGTAGGGCGCCACCCCGTTCGGCTGCCGATTCGGCCACCATCACGCCATCCGACATTCCTGCGATAATGCGATTTCGGGCAAGGAAATTGCCGCGATGCGGGCGAGTGCCGTGGGGATAGTCGGTGACAATGGCACCACCTTTCCGCACCATTGAAGCCGCATAATTGCGATGTTCCGCCGGGTAGATGATGTCGAGACCGTGAGCCACAACGCCAACCGTCGGCACATCGCGCTCCATGGCCCGTTTGTGGGCCGTGATGTCGCATCCCATAGCCAATCCGCTGATGATTAGAAGGTCGTCGATGCGTTCGGCAAGTTCATCAATCAGTTTATTGATAAAGTTCACTCCATAAAGAGTGGCGTTGCGAGTGCCGACAACGCTTAACACATGGGTGGTGTTGAGATTTGCATTGCCGGTGGCGAAAAGCATCACCGGGGCATCTTCACACTCCAACAACCGTTGCGGATAGTCGGGGTCGGTAAAGTAGAGGGTGCGGATGTTGTTATCGCGGATAAACGACACCTCCTCTTCGGCCATCTTCAGAAGCTCACGCCGATATTCACTGTCGGTGATATGGCCTTTGAAGTTAAGCCGATTGGTTAGTGTCGCTTCGGAGAGAGTGAAAAACTCCTCCTCAGAGCCAAGCAATTCGAGTATCTTGGCCGCCATCATGGGGTTGTTCCCCTTAATTTGCGAGAAGGCTATTTTGTGGAGCACGGGAGTGTTTGATTTTGGGGTTGGAGAGACAGATTGGGAAGATAGATTGTGGGGCGAGATTACACCTCGAGCAACGGCGCGATAGAGTCGCCACGTGAAATGCGGCCGTTTTCAAGCGCCACCACTGTTACCAAAGCCTTGGCAGCAAGGGCTCCCGACGGAGCAAAAATCTCTTGGTGAAACAGAAAGCGCGGACCGCGACGTTCGAGCCATAAACAACTTGTCATGGTTTCGGCGAGGTGTAGCGGGGTGTGATACTCAATTTCGATTTTCGACACCACAGGGTCGATGCCCTGCTCCTGCATGGCACGGAAGGTGAATCCGCGCGACTCGCAGAACTCATGACGTGTGTGCTCAAGGTAGTGCAGATAGTTGGCATTATTAACAATGCCCTGCGAGTCAACCTCGTAGTCGCGCACTTTTATTTGTATGGTAAATATAGCGTTACTCATTCCATTCGTAGTTTGATGGTAAAATTACGCAAAACGGAGGAACTTTGCAAAGGAAAAAATGAGTAATTTTGTGAAATAATAATCATGATAAGCAATTACGATGAAATATAGCTTTTTAAAAGGGATAATCGTGCTCTGTGCGGTGCTGATGTCAACCGCTGTAAGTGGCGTTTGGGCATGCACTTCAGCGTTGGTCGGCAAAGACGCCACACAAAACGGCAGAATGTTGCTTTGGAAACACCGCGATTCGGGGCACCCCGACAACTTTGTGGCTCGTGTCAACGGTACAGTCAGCGAAACGGGCGACAGCACCTACACCTTCATCGGACTTTTTAATGCCGACGACCGCGAGTGTCGTGAGGTGTGGGCCGGCATGAATGAGGTTGGCCTGGGCATTATGAACACCGCCAGCTACAACTTTGCGCCCGACACCGCCGCCGTGAAGGATATGGAGGGGGTGATTATGGCCGAAGCGTTGAAACATTGTCGCACGGTGACCGACTTTTGCGCCCTTCTCGACAACAAACTTGCAACCGGCAATCCGTTGGGTGTGCAGGCAAACTTCGGCGTGATTGATGCTAACGGCAACGGAGTGTACATCGAAGCGTGGGACTATGGTTACACGGTTTTCGCCCTTGCCGATGAGACAAACAATTACATGATAAGATCGAATTACTCTTATGCCGGAGGTGAGGATCACCGCCTCGGCGAAGTGCGTCATGATAATGCTGTTGCGCTCTTGCAACCTATTGCCGAGGCCAAGGCCGTTACTCCGACAACCTTCACCGAATCGCTCTCACGCTCTTTCCTCAACACTCGTCTCAATAAAGACCTGCTCACAGGCAACAGTCGCTGGATTGAGGACCGAGGGGAGATGATACCGCGCCATAGTTCATGTGCCTCGGTTGTGATTGAAGGTGGCGTTGCCGGCACCGCTCCGGTTATGTGGATTTCGATAGGCTTCCCCGGCTTTATGCCAACCGAAAAGGTTACATTCGACTACATCCCGGAGGGGCTGCTCCCGACAGGTGCCAACAACCATTCTCCACTGTGTGATGAAGGGGTGGCGTTGCGCAACAAGGCTATGCCACGCAAAAATCGTTCCGGTAAGTGGCTGTTTGACAAGAATGTAATCAAGACACTGGTGGAGAAGTAAGTTAGTAAAGTTCACAAAATAGTGTACTTGATAAAATAGTAACGATAACATATTAGTAAAACATAAAATTAGTATAGTAGTAAACGACGACAATGAATGCAATGATTTTAACTGTGCTGATGCTCGTCATCAGCAATGTGTTTATGACTTGCGCCTGGTATGGGCATTTGAAACTACAAACAGCCGGAATTTCAACCAACTGGCCTCTTTATGCGGTGATATTGTTTTCATGGGGGATAGCGCTCTTGGAATATTGTTTTCAAGTGCCGGCCAACCGCATCGGATTTGAAGGGAACGGTGGCCCGTTCTCGCTGATACAACTGAAGGTGATGCAGGAGGTGATTACATTGGTGGTATTTGTGATTTTCAGCATGATTGCCTTTAAGGGGTTTGAACTGCACTGGAACCACTTTGCTGCCATGGGCCTGCTTGTGGCCGCCGTCTATTTGGTATTCATGAAATAAAAAATGCAAAATAGGGTTACACGCAGGACGAAAGGTGCGGAAATTCAGTATATTTGCAGATAATATGCACCGAGGTGTATAGCTCATCCACAAAACAATTCACTATATGAAGAAAATCTTAACAGGATTAATGATAGCAGGAGCCATTATGACACAAACACAAGTAACACACGCTGAGAACGTGTTCGACAAGCCGTTCTCCGACACAGTGCATGGCACTGCGCCATTCAGCAAAATTTCAAATAAAGACTACGAACCGGCAATTGACCGTGGCATCACATTGGCACAGCAAGAAATCGATGCCATTGTGAACAACCCCGAGGCCCCGACATTTGCCAACACCATAGAGGCCCTTGAACGCGTGGGTGCCGACCTCAACCGCGTGCTCAACGTGTTTTATCCGTTGCTCTCGGCCGATGCCGACGATGAGATGATGGAAATCTCAATGCGCATTTCGCCGAAATTGAGCAACTATTCCACTTCGGTAACGCTTAACGAAGGTTTGTGGAACCGCGTGCAAACGGTCTACAACAATCAAGACCGTAAGGTGCTCACCGAAGAACAGAAAACATTGCTCGACCGCACCTACGATTCATTCGCCCTCTCCGGCGCAAAATTACAGGGCGCCGACCGCGAGGCTTACCAAAAACTGAGTGCCGAACTCAGCGAATTGACCAACAAATTCGGGCAGAATGTGCTGAAGGAGCTGAACACTTACGAGATTGTGCTGACTGCCGACGACCTTGCAGGCCTGCCGAAAGGGGTGGTTGACGAAGCGGCGCAACTGGCCGAGGCTAAAGGCCAAAAAGGTAAGTTCATGTTTACCCTTGCCCAGCCAACTTATATGGCCTTTATGAAATACTCCGACCGTGCCGACTTGCGCGAAAAAATCTACAAACTTTACAGCAGTCGTAACACCAAGGGGGAATTTAGTAATGTGGAAAACATGAAGCGTATTGCCGAAGTGCGATTGGAAATAGCAAAATTGCTTGGCAGCAAAAACTATGCATCACACTCGTTGCAACGCACCATGGCCGAGACTCCGGAAAATGTTTACAAATTGCTTGATCAACTGCGCGATGCCTACAAGCCGGCACTGCAGCGTGAGATGAAGGAGTTGGCCGAGTTCGCCACAAAGTTTGAGGGCAAAGAAACCGCCATCACTCCGTGGAACTACAGCTACTATTCCAACAAGCTCAAAAACGAGAAATACAGCTACGACGAAGAGCAATTACGCCCCTACTTCGAATTGGATAACGTAATTAGCGGAGTGTTTGGCTTGGCTACAAAGCTCTATGGGCTGCAGTTTACCCAAAACGACAGCATTGAAGTGTATCACAAAGATGTGAAAGCCTTCGATGTTACCGATGAAAACGGCAACTACATCGGCGTGATTTACACCGATTTCTTCCCGCGCGACACCAAACAGCCGGGCGCATGGATGACCGGATTTAAAGACCAATGGACCGGTGTTACAGGCATTAACGAGCGTCCCCATGTGTCAATCGTGATGAACTTCACCAAGCCCACAGCCGATCAGCCGTCGTTGCTCACCCCCTACGAGGTTGAAACATTCCTCCACGAGTTTGGCCACGCCCTTCACGGTTTGTTGACACAGTGCAACTACGCAACCCTCTCGGGCACAAACGTGTATCGCGACTTTGTGGAATTGCCCTCGCAATTTAACGAAAACTACCTGACCGAAAAGGCTTTCCTTGATTCATTTGCGAAACACTATAAAACCGGTGAGCAGATTCCGCAACAATTTGTCGACAAGATTGTGCGCTCATCGCAATTCGGTGCAGCCTATGCGTGCATGCGTCAACTCGGCTTCGGCTACCTCGACATGGCATGGCACACCGTTACCGACACCGTTACCGATGCCATAGCCTTTGAACGCAAAGCGATGGAACAGGTTAAGATTTTCGAGCCGGTTGAAGGCACAATGGTGGGCACCACATTCAGCCACATTTTCTCCGGCGGTTATGCCGCAGGCTACTACTCCTACAAATGGGCGGAGGTGCTCGATGCCGATGCGTTTGCCAAATTTAAAGAGAACGGCATTTTCGACCGTGCAACAGCCGATGAATTCCGTCACAATGTGTTGGAGAAAGGTGGCACGGAACATCCCGCCAAGCTTTATCGCGATTTCCGAGGCAAAGATGCTACAATTGATGCCCTGCTGATTCGCGATGGTATCAAGCAACCGGAGACTCCGAAAGTTCCCCTCAAAAAGGATTAATCCAAGCCGATAAGGCGTCACCACATAACCCCGACCGGCATAACTGCCGAGCCGGGGTTTATCATTTGGCAAGATTTTTGCTACATGATTTGTTACACAACAAAGATAAATCTCGTTATGGATAAAAATATATTCAAGGAAGGGAAACAGAAAGTTGAACGCTATGTGTCGGAGCACCGCTTACGCGATGCTTTCAACATGGCCCGCTCGCTTTCCGAGGGGGTGATGAGCTGGGAATTGTCGCAGGAGATTGCCGGCATAGAGGAGGGGTATCGCTACATGTTGGATTATGTGGCACGTGGAGCGGAAGACCCGGGCCGAGCCACTATGGTGACGGAGTTGGAAGGTAAACTGCTCGGTGTGGTTGATCGATTGGAACGATTGGTTCTCAAGGTTGACGACCCCTCGCTATACTTCAATGTGTTGCGCTACGAAGAGATGCAACGTGACGACACCACTGCATCGTTGCTCAATGCATACGGAAAAATGTGCACCGATAATTCGTTGTTCAACACCATCATTAGCGGAGTACATTCCGAGCAGACGCGCAAGTCGATGGCTGACCGGGAAACGGTTGAACGCCGTATATTTCACCACGTGTGGGTGAGTCATCCCCTTACCGGAGCCGATGCCGAAGCTTTGGCGGATGTAATCACCGGTGATGCCTTGCCAACTTATTTCCGTGAATTGATAGTGTGGGCCGTGACCCTCGGTGGTCTGCATTATTTTGATGCACGCCGTGTGGAACTGCTCCTGGATGCCTACATGACTAACGACACACGTCTGTCGGTGGCCGGGCTGATTGGTGTGGCTCTGCTGATGCATCGTT
>CAZDIC010000082.1:0-6944 GCA_964505395.1 uncultured Alistipes sp.
TTGAGATAGCCAAAGAGTCGCAACCTGTGCGGGTAGCGAAGTCGATAACTTCTTCAGGGTCGGTGTAGGTGTGGTGGTCGGCAGAAACTTCATCTTCAACGCCGGCGAGTACACCAAGTTCACCTTCTACGGTTACATCAAACTGGTGTGCATATTCAACAACTTTCTTTGTCAAAGCAACGTTTTCTTCGTAGGGGAGGTGTGAACCGTCGATCATAACTGAAGAGAAACCGCTGTCGATGCAGCTCTTGCAGAGCTCGAAGCTGTCGCCGTGGTCGAGGTGAAGAACGATTTGGGGTTCAGCCCAACCCAATTCTTTAGCGTAAGCAACTGCACCCTGTGCCATGTAGCGAAGGAGGGTAGCGTTTGCGTAGTTACGAGCACCTTTTGACACCTGGAGGATAACCGGAGATTTCTCCTCGGCTGCAGCCTTTACGATGGCTTGCAATTGCTCCATGTTGTTGAAATTGAAGGCGGGAATAGCATAGCCGCCTTTGATAGCTTTGGCAAACATCTCACGAGTGTTCACCAAGCCTAATTCTTTATAGCTTACCATATTAATTAATTGAATAAAAAGTTTTTTCAATTGCATGTCAGCTTCACTCAGCCAACTTTGCAAATTTACGAATTTTTCGCCACTTTACCACTCTATTTCCGTTTTTTTAAGCTTCCGAAATCGCTACTACCTGTTGGCGAACCGTCAACAATTGCTGCGGTTCTTACCCCGAGAGGTTTTTGCCTTATTACCTTAAACCATATAGGGGCGTTTCGTCGGTAATTCAAAAAAAACAATTATCTTTGTAACTGTTTTTGAATTATCTCTTGAATTTTTAGTATGGAAAAAATCATATTGACCGGCGACCGTCCCACAGGGCGCTTACATTTGGGCCACTATGTTGGTTCGTTGCGCCGTCGCGTGGAGTTGCAAAACTCGGGTAACTTCGATAAAATTTTTGTGATGATTGCCGACTGTCAGGCTCTTACCGACAATGCCGACAATCCCGAAAAGGTGCGTCAGAATGTTATTGAGGTTGCTCTCGACTATCTGTCGGTAGGCATCGACCCGGCCAAAACCACAATCTTCATCCAAAGTCAAGTGCCCGAATTGACCGAGTTGGCTTTCTATTACATGAATTTGGTAACAGTGTCGCGTGTGCAGCGCAACCCGACAGTGAAAACCGAAATCAAGATGCGTAATTTCGAGCAGTCAATCCCGGTGGGTTTCTTCTGCTATCCTGTGAGCCAGGCTTCCGACATCACCGCTTTCAAGGCCACCACAGTGCCTGTCGGCGAGGACCAAGCACCCATGATTGAACTTACTCGCGAGATTGTGAACCGCTTTAACAACATCTACGGCAAAACACTTGTAGAGCCGGAAATCCTGCTCCCCGACAATGCCGCTTGTATGCGCCTGCCGGGAACCGACGGTAAGGCTAAAATGAGTAAATCGCTCGGCAACTGCATCTACCTGTCCGACACTCCCAAGGAGGTGAAGAAGAAGGTGAACAGCATGTACACCGACCCCGAACACCTCACCATCGACGCCCCGGGTCACCTCGAGGGTAACTGTCCGTTTATCTATCTTGATGCATTTGCATCCGATGAGCAGGTGAAACGTTATCTCCCCGACTACGATTCTTTGCAAGCACTGAAAGACCACTACACACGTGGTGGCCTCGGTGATGGCACTGTGAAGAAGTTGCTTATAAATATTCTGGAGGAGAACCTTGCTCCCATGCGCGAACGTCGCAAGCAGTTTGAGCAAGATATTCCCGCTGTGTATGAGATTTTGAAACGCGGCTCGGAAGAGGCTCGTCGCGTTGCAGCTCAGACCCTCGACGAAGTGCGTGCTGCCATGCAGATTAACTACTTCGACGACGCTGCCCTCATCGCCTCGCAAGCTGAAAAATACAAGGCATAAAACTGCCGCATCTCGGTTACTCGCAAAGACTGCCGAACCGTGGTTACTCGCTCGAACGGCGTTGTAATCGGTAATTAACAGAACACCCCGCTCGGTTTGCCCGAGCGGGGTGTTCTGTTGTTATGTAGTTAGGTTAGATTACCTTTGATGTCGGCTCGGGGCGTGTGGGGAGCTTTTCGCCGTTGTGGTTAGGTTTGCCCATCTTCAGTTTGAGCTCGTCGAAGCCGCGGCCATACACACCGTTAACCTGTGCTTGGGTTATGAAGGCGTCCTTATCAATTGACTTGATGATGCGGAATATGGTCACCGATTCAATTTTGCGACACATAACCAACAGCACTTTCACCTCTTTCTTTGAGTACCAGCCCATGCCGTTGAGCACTGTGCAACCACGCTGTGCCTCGTTGTTGATGGCTGTGGCTATCTCTTGCCAGTATGGCGAGAAGATGGTGAACTGCACGGCCATGCGGTTGGTGTTGATTATCATGTCGGCCATGAATGGAATGACAAACAGTGTGATAAGACCGTAAACCAACGCCGGCACACCGGCCTGGAAGTTGAAGTTAGGCACCATGAGGAATTTAAGGAGCAGTGAGGAGCTGATTACCGAGAGGTCGAAATACATCATGGCGCGACCAATCGACACGTTGCTGCGCTTGGATGCTACGGCTGCCACGATATCTGTGCCACCGGTCGAGCCGTTGTGAATGAACACCAACCCGATGCCGAGACCACACATCACGGCACCAATAATAATGTTCATAAACGTTTGACCCTCAACAGGCGGTTGAGTGAACAGAGGTTGCAATATGCCGAATACGATTGAGATTACAACCACGCCAAACAGTGTGCGAATCACAAAAGTACGGCCTACGATTTTCCATGCGAAGCACAGCATCACTACGTTAACCACAAAGATGGTTACGGAGTAGGGGATGTGGAAGCCCCACAGTCCAAAGCTAATCATATCGACAATCTGACTGAGACCGGCCATGCCACCCACTACTACCTTGTCGGGGGCTGTGGCAATGAATGAGCAGAATCCAATACCGTAAATACAGATTCCGAAAATAATCATCAAATAGTCCTTGGCTCGAAGCCAAAGATTAAGATTTTTGGTTGACATTCCTTAAATTTTGTTACTATTAAAAATCTTAATAAAAGGTTTTCTAACCACAAATTTAAGCAATTCAAATCACTATTCAACCGCTTGAAGGCAAAAAAATTTTACCATTTTTCAGAGCGTACGTTAAAACATGGGCAATCCTTCGGTGCGAACTCTCTGTGGCCGTGCACACTTGCTCGGGGAAACTGTTGAAGAAGCCGTCGCACAAGGAGATGCATGGCTATGCGTTGTGCTTCGGTGCGTGTGTCCTTCGGTCGGTCAAGGCTGTCGACACCGCCCACATAACACACTCCGATTGAGTTGCTGTTGTGTCTGACGCAGTGTGCCCCGTTCTCGTGCAGTGGGCGCCCAATCTCCACACGTCCGTTAAGGTCAATCACGAAATGGTAGCCGATGTCGCGCCAATGCCGTTCGGTGATGTGCCAGCGCCGAATGTCGGAAGCTTTCACATCTCGGCCCTCCTCCGTAGCCGAGCAGTGGATGATGATTTCGCTGATTTGTCGGGTTCCGGCATCTAATGCCAATTGTTCAATTTGGGTTTTAATCGCTGTTTCGTTCATGTGTAATGCGTTTATTAAATGTTTTGCAAAATTACTTGCGCAGTGGCTTTGGTTCTCTGCCAAAAAGTTCCGAAATTTGTTGCCTGGCCTTAAACCATGGCCACCGTTCAATTGTCTAATTTCCAAATTAACAACCAAGTATCACCATGAACAAGATTAATTACAACATCATCGCCTCGCTGCTTGTTGCGGTAGGCATTGTGCTTTTGGGCTGGTTTATCAAAGCCGGCATTGACAACCTTGCGTTTCACGACCGCAATGTAACCGTGAAGGGCCTTGCCGAACGCGAAGTGGAGGCCAACCGTGTGATATGGCCTATCAGCTATGAAATTGCCGGAAACAACCTTCTGTCGCTCTACGACCAAATGACCGACTACAACAAAAAAATTACCAAGTTCCTCACCACCAACGGCATAGATAAGGATGAGATAACAATTACACCGCCCGACATTTACAATGCCACCACAAACCAATACACCACAAGCCGGCAGTTTGATTACTCGCTTTCGTGCCACGTTACCATTGTTACCACAAAGGTGAAAAAGGTGAGAGAACTTCTTGACCGCCAATCGGAATTGCTCAAGGAGGGTGTGCCTTATTCAAACTCCTATATTTCATACGAGTTTACTGCCCTCAACGACATAAAGCCGGAGATGATAGCCGAGGCTACAAAAAATGCTCGCGAGGCGGCAGCCAAGTTTGCCGAGGATTCCGGCTCGAAAGTGGGCAAAATCCGTTCGGCCTCGCAGGGGCAATTCTCCATCGAGTCGCAAGAGTCCACCCCGTTTATCAAAAAGGTGCGTGTGGTTTCCACCATTGTTTACTATTTGGAGGACTAAACATCCTATCACTATCATTGCCTTTAGCCGAAATATTCGTAACTTTACACCATAAAGCTATCAATACTTTCGCTAAATGAAGAAATTTATATTTGCAACAATCACGGCGTTGGCGGTGAGCACACTCACTGCCGGCGCCGAACAGTTTCCGCACCGAAATTTTGCCCCGCGCTACGGTGTGCCCCTCGATTCAATAATGCTCAGCGACCCCTGCATCCTTGCCGATGAGGCTACACACCGCTACTATATGACAGGCACCGGGGGGTTGCAATGGCGTAGCGACGACCTGCAGCGTTGGGATGGCCCGTTTGTGGTGGCGCAACCCGACACCACCTCGTGGATGGGTTCTCACCCGGCCATTTGGGCTGCTGAAATGCATAAATACAACGGTAGGTATTACTACTTTGCTACGTTTACTAATCACAACACCACGGTGGGAGAGTATCGCGGAGCACCGCTCGAACGTCGTGCGTGCCATCTGCTCGTGGCCGATTCGCCCGAAGGGCCGTTTACCCCGGTGAGCGACAAAAACTATCTCCCTGCCGACAAGTTGACCCTCGACGGCACATTCTGGGTCGACACCGACAACAATCCCTATATGGTTTATTGCTGGGAATGGTTGCAAAACTGGGACGGCACAATTGAGAAAATCCGTTTGACCGACGACCTATCCACAACCGTTGGCGAGGGGAAGGTGCTGTTTCGCGCCTCCGATTCACCGTGGAGCCGTGAGGTTATCGAAGGCGACACCGTGCCTAACCGTGTAACCGATGGCCCGTGGCTGTTTCGCACTCAAACCGGGCGTCTCGGTATGCTTTGGACAAGTTGGGTCTACAATGTCTACACTCAAGGAGTGGCTTACTCAGAAAGCGGCACTCTTGACGGCCCGTGGATTCAGGAGCCCGAGCCAATCACTCCGCCCAACTATGGCCACGGTATGCTGTTCCGCGACTTTAACGGCAACCTCTACCTCTCGGCCCACAGCCACCGCGAAGTCAACGGCCACTACATCCGCATCCCCCACCTCTTTCGCGTTGACGACTCCGGTGACCGCCTCCGCCTCCTCCCATAACGGAATACGAATATTTAGTAGTGTGGATAATAATATAGTTGAGGGTATATTATTTTATTAGGTGAGATGTTTGTTATTTTGTGCAGATGTTTATAGGATTATGACAAAGAAGGATATTATTGATATACTTGGCGATGGAGAACGCGTGAATGTAGAAGTGAAGCGTGCTCAATCGGACGTTCCAAAGTCAATTTGGGAAACTTATTCGGCATTTGCCAATACTTATGGAGGAACCATTTTGCTTGGTGTGGAGGAAAGAGTCGGTGAGGCCAATATCCAAAATCGGTTCACGATTGTTGGGGTGCACAATGCCCGCAAGATTGTTGCCGATTTTGGAATATTATCAATAGTGATAAAGTCAGTGCTAACATATTGGTTGATGCCGATGTTCAGGTTGTGGACGTCGATGGTGTAAATGTTGTTTGTATTAGAGTCCCTCAGGCCTCGTATGATCAACGTCCGATTTATATCAACGGTAATGTTTATAAGGGGTGTTTCCGTAGAAACAATGAGGGAGATTATCATTGTTCAGAAGTAGTGGTAAAATCGATGATCCGTGACGCTAATGATGATGGTAATGATGGTCGTATTCTTGAGTTATATGGTATGGATGATATTGATGCTGCTTCACTGCGTCAATATCGCACTCAGTTCCGCATCGTTAACGATGGCCATGCTTGGAATAATGAAGAGGATAAAGAATTTCTGACAAGATTGGGTGGTTATGCCATTGATCGACGTACCGGTAACGAGGGATTAACATTAGCCGGCTTGTTGATGTTTGGCTCCGGGCTTTCAATTCGGGAAAGGTTCAGTAACTTTCGCATGGATTATGTGGATATGAGTCATCTTGTGAGTGATGAACGCTACCGAGATAGGCTCACTTATGATGGCCGATGGGAGAACAATCTCTATCAATTCTTTACGATAGTATTGCCAAAAATAACGTTTGATTTACCGCGACCATTTAAGATGATTGGCATGCAACGTGTTGACGACACTCCTCAGTATCAAGCTGTGCGGGAGGCGTTAACCAATGCATTGATACACTCCGATATCCTTATGGATGCAGGAGTGCTGCGCATTGATAAGTATGATGATAGATTGTGCTTTAGAAACCCCGGCGTTTTAAAATTGCCGATATCTCAAATCTACGAAGGTGGTGCATCGAAGGCTCGTAATCCGCGCATACAGAATATGTTGAGAATGATTGGCTTTGGTGAGAACCTTGGTTCTGGTTTCCCAAAAATTCTTGCTGCGTGGAGTGAGGCCGGTTGGAAGACTCCAATCTTGGAGAATAAACTTGAATTGAATGAGGTGGTTCTTACTTTGCCATTTGAAGTGGAATCGGAACGTAATGCCGATCGTAAAATCGAAACTACACAGAAAACTACACAGAAAACTACACAGAAAACTACACAGAAAA
>CAZDIC010000083.1:0-6938 GCA_964505395.1 uncultured Alistipes sp.
GCGGCTTTGGCATCGGCCTTGGTGTCGGCTTTGGGGGCTTCACCGGAGTAGGCTTTGTTGAGGCCGTTGATGATGTCGTCGGTGATGTCGAGAGCGGGGTTGAAGAGCTCACCGGGCGAGTAAATCAAGATGGCGTCGTAGTGACGGGTCTTGTTGTAGGTTGCAAGATAGTTGTTAAGTGAATCAAGAAATTCTTGCTGTTGACGCAAAGACTCATCAGAGGCTTTGTTTTGCAACGAGCCGAGATAGTTTTGAGCGGCCTGCTGTTTTTGGTTAAGCTCGGCCACATCGGCGTTGTAAGAAGCCTCGGTGAGATAGCCGTTTGACTGCACTTTTTGCTGGATGTTGGCAGCCATGCGGTTAAGCTCAGCCTCGCGCGAGCGCTGTGCGTTCTGGAGCTCGGTCATAGTGCGCAGATTTGCCTCGTTGAATTTCTTCACCAAGTCGTAGTTAGCCATAACAGAGTCCATGTTATAGTAACGAATGTTGGTTGAAGGAGCAAACGACTCGCTTTCCACTTTCACTGCAGGCTTTTCATCCGCTTTCGCTGATTCATTGGCTGCATCCTTGCTTGCGCAACTGCTACCGAGCAGCAACAGTGCGAGAGCCGGGGTAGCTAATGTAATTGTTTTCATTACGGTTTATGCTTTGCTTTTCTATTTTTCTGTAACTGAGGTAAATCATGAACGTGACCTGATGGAAATTTTCCGCCCTTGACAAACAGCACCTTCACACCGAGTAACACGACACTCAGCGCCACTAATGCTATTGCGAGTAGAACAATCTTCATTGGCTTTTCACGCTATTTGAGCACAAATATAGGAAAGTTAACTTGAATTTTGAGCATATATAAATTTAATTTTGTAACTTAGGCGTGGAGAAATGGGTATTTTAACAATATTTTCCATTACTGAAACTATTTTAAACCCTTCAATCCCCCTTGTTGCTCTTATTTTTGGCAACATAACACTAAACAAACTTTTAACTCTACTGATATGCAAGTAAAAGATCTTCAACCGAAAGCGGTGTTTGAGATTTTCGACAAGATTACTCAGATACCCCGCCCCTCGAAAAAGGAGGAGAAAATTCGTAAGTTTATCCTTGAATTTGCCAAGGAGCATGGCATTGATGCTCACGCTGATGAGATTGGAAATGTGATTATGCGCAAGCCTGCCACTCCGGGCTATGAAAACGCACCGACAGTGATTCTGCAGGGCCACATGGATATGGTTTGCGAAAGCGACCACAAAGGTTTCGACTTTGAGAACAGCCCCATTGAGACCATCGTTGACGGTGAATGGGTACGCGCCAACGGCACCACTCTCGGCGCCGACAACGGTATCGGTGTAGCCGCTTCATTGGCTATCTTGACCGACGACACCCTGCAACACGGCCCTCTCGAAGCGCTCATCACCATGGACGAAGAGACCGGCATGACCGGTGCCAACAACCTCAAGAAGGGTGAGCTCACCGGCTCAATCCTCATCAACCTCGACTCGGAGGATGATGCAGAAGTGTTTGTTGGTTGCGCCGGCGGTATCGACACCGTAGCCACCTTCACCTACAAGCGTTCATGCGCTCCGGTTGATTTCCACTACTTCCTGTTTGACGTGCGCGACGGTTTGGGCGGCCACTCCGGTGGCGACATCCACTTGGGCCGTGCCAACGCCAACAAGCTCATTGCCCGCTTCCTGTTCAACCTCATGCAGAAGCACGAGATTACAGTGTGTGAAATCGACGGTGGTAACCTGCGCAACGCCATCCCGCGTGCCGCTCACGTGGTGTTTGGTGTTCACACCTCAAAGAAAGAGGAGGTACGCATTGCCTTCAACCGCTATGTTGCCGACATCGAGCGCGAATACAAAGGTTTGGAAGTGAACTTGAAGCTCACCCTCGACAGCGTTGAGAAGCCCGAATTTGCCATCGATTCAACCACCACACGCAACCTCATTCTGTCGCTCTATTGCGCACCTCACGGTGTTATCTCAATGAGCCGCGACATTGAAGGCTTGGTTGAAACCTCAACCAACCTCGCTTCGGTTAAGATGAAAGACGAGGACAAGATTTTGGTAACCACCTCACAGCGCTCGTCGGTTGACTCACGCAAGCTCGACATTGCTCACCAAGTTGAAGCAGTGTTCACCATCGCCGGAGCCACCGTTGAACATGGCGACGGTTATCCCGCATGGACACCCAATCTCGACTCAACCGTTATGAAGCTCGCTTCCGACGCCTACGAGGAACTTTACGGTGTTCGCCCGGCTATCAAGGCTATCCACGCCGGCTTGGAGTGCTCGCTGTTCCAGCAGAACTATCCCGGCCTCGACATGGTTTCATTCGGCCCGACATTGCGCGATGTGCACTCACCCTCGGAACGTATGCACATTCCTGCCGTAGAACGTTTCTACCAGCAGCTTCGTCGCACCCTCGAAAAGATTGCAAACCTCAAGAAGTAGGATGAGCGCCACACGGCACACATACCACAACGGCTACCCCACGGCAGCCACGATGATTGAAGCGTTGACACTCACCGGGAACGCTTGTTCCCGGTGGTGTTGCCGCCTTAAACGCTTGTTGTGTGCCACGGTAATGACACTTTTCGGTTGGGGAATAACCACGGCCGACGATGTTTCACACCCGGCCGACAGCACCACTCACAAAGTGACGGTGATAGATGCCGGCTTGGTTCACGCCGGTCTTAACGACGAGGACTATCTTGAAGTGGCCGAAGAGCTCAACATCGAAGTAGCCGCCATGAAAGCGGTTGTTGACATTGAGGCGGGGAAAGCCCACAAAGGCTTTTATGCCCACGGCAAACCGCTCATCAACTTCGACCTGACAATGTACACCAAACTGGCGCCACGCCACAACATTTCGCTCGCTAAAGCACGCAAGTCACACCCCGTGATTTTCAATCGGCCCAACACGGCCCGCTACGGTTCGTATCAAGCGGCCCAGCAGGCACGCCTCGACGCGGCTGCCGAGATTGATTCGGTATCGGCCTACGAGAGCACATTCTGGGGTATGTTTCAGATTGGAGGGTTCAACTGGCAGAAATGCGGATGCGACAGTGTGGGCGAATTTGTGGAGTTGATGCGACGTTCGGAGCGCGACCAGCTGGAGCTGTTTGCCCGCTTTATCCAAAACTCGGGGATGGTCGACGACATCCGCAACAAAAACTGGCTACGTTTTGCCACAAAATACAACGGGCCGAAAGCCCGTCAGCGCGGTTATCACACGCGCCTTGCGGCCTCATATCGCCGCCACAAAACCGATTAACAGTAACACATTCAGAGAATATTAATATGCATTTTACCGGTCTTATCCTTGGCGTATGCACCTTTCTTATCATCGGTATCTTCCACCCGATTGTGGTGAAATTTTACTATTGGTTCGGCACCCGCTGCTGGTGGTGGTTCCTTCTGCTTGGCATTGCTGCCGGAGGGGCCTCGCTGTTTGTCAGCTCCGTGTTTTTGCAAACGCTCTTAGGTGTGCTGGCCTTCTCATCGCTTTGGACCATCAAAGAAATTTTTGAGCAACGCACACGTGTTGCCAAGGGTTGGTTTCCGGCCAACCCCAAACACACAAAGAATCAGTAAACAACAGTTTCGTTTAGATTGACATCTCACCGCAGATGGGATGGAGCATTTGACGGCTCACCTGCTGCGCGCTAAGGCCTGTGCCGAAGAGGAACATCAGTTTGGTGATTGCCGCTTCGGTAGTCATGTCGTGGCCTGAAATCACGCCGCAACGTGCCAGGCAGTCGCCGGTGTAGTAGCGACGTTGGTGCACACCGCCGTTCATGCATTGGGTGACGTTGACCACCACCACACCGCGCTCGATAGCCTCGCGTATCGGTTCGTAGAACCATTCACACGCGGGGGCATTACCTGCGCCGTAGGTTTTCAACACCACCCCTTTCACTCCGGGGGTGTTGAGTTGCTGACGCAAGCTCTGCTCGGTGAGCCCGGGATGAACGTAGACCAGTATCACGTCGGTGTTCATGCCCAAATGCACTTGCAAGGGCTTCTTTTCATGCACACGCCACAGTGAATCGTGGTTGAACTGAATCGACAGGCCGATGCGCGCCAACGAGGGGTAATTGTTGCTCTTGAAGGCGTTGAAGTTGTCGGCACTGCGTTTTATCGAACGGTTACCGCGCCACAGATAGTTTTCAAACAAGATTGCGACCTCCTGCACCATCGGCTCGCCGTTCACGGGGTCGGTGGCGGCAGCAATCTGCAATGCCGTGATAAGGTTTTCTTCGCCGTCGGTTCTCACCTCTCCGATAGGGAGCTGTGAGCCGGTGATAATGACAGGTTTGCGCAAGTTCTCAAGCATGAATGAGAGCGCCGACGCGGTGTAGGCCATTGTGTCGGTGCCGTGCAACACCACAAATCCGTCGAATTTGTCGTAGTTGCGCCCTATCTGCTCGGCAATGTGTTGCCAATGCGAGGGGTTGATGTTGCTTGAGTCGATGGGCGGCTCAAATTGAATGTGCTCGATAACGAAGTCGAGCATCTTCACCTTCGGCACATTATCGATGAGGTGGTCGAAATCAAACGGATTGAGGGTCTTGGTGACAGGGTCCTCAATCATGCCGATTGTGCCTCCGGTGTAGATAATCAATATGCGTGGTTTACTATTGGGGTGCTCCATCGCGAGTGTTTGGTGGTTGTTAGCTTTATGGTTTGAATTTTGGATTTGCGGTTATTTTACCTGCGCACCGGGCGACACAGCGCCTGTGGGGCCAATTACCACGAGCGAGCCGTCGGGGTTTTGTGCCGAAAGAATCATGCCTTGCGACATCACACCTTTGAGCTTGCGCGGGGCGAAGTTGGCCACGAAGCACACCTGCTTGCCCACGAGGTCCTCGGGAGCGTAATATTTTGCGATACCGCTCACGATGGTGCGGGTTTCCATGCCGTCGTCGATGAGGAACTGCAACAGTTTGTCGGCTTTCGGCACACGGGTACACTCCTTGACGGTGCCCACACGGATGTCGACCTTCATAAAATCGTCGAAGGGCACATCGGGTTGCTGCGGTTCGGGTGTCCAGTTTTTGAGTTTGTTTTCCTCCTTGATGCGTGCCAGGCGGGCGAGTTGGGCCTCGATGGCATCATCTTCGATTTTCTCGAAGAGCAGTTGCGGTTCGCCCAGCTGAGTGCCGGCGGCGATGAGGTCGGCACGGCCGAGCATATCCCAAGTGAGGGTGTCGATGGCGAGCATTTTGCGCAGTTTCTCGGCCATGAAGGGGAGGAACGGGGCGAACGCCACGGCAATGTTTGCACAGATTTGCAGGGCCACGTTAAGGATGGTGGCAACGCGCTCCATGTCGGTTTTGGCAACCTTCCACGGCTCGGTTTCCTGCAGGTATTTGTTGCCCAAACGGGCGATGTTCATAGCGTCTTTGAGGGCTTCGCGGAAGTGGAAGGTCTCAAGGTTTTCGGTGAGTGAGGTGCGGATGGCTGTAAGCTCGTTGAGGGCTTGGCTGTCGACAGCCTCAAAGGTGCCGGCGGCGGGCACGGTGCCGGCGAAATATTTCTGAGTGAGCACTGCGGCGCGGTTCACAAAGTTGCCGAGGATAGCCACCAACTCTGAGTTGTTGCGGCCCTGGAAGTCGCGCCAAGTGAAGTCGTTATCTTTTGTTTCGGGGGCATTGGCTGTGAGCACGTAGCGCAACACATCTTGCTTGCCGGGGAAGTCAACGAGGTATTCGTGCAGCCAGATGGCCCAGTTGCGCGAGGTTGAGATTTTGTCGCCTTCGAGGTTCAGGAACTCGTTGGCGGGCACATTGTCGGGCAGCTGGTAGTTGTCGCCATAGGCCATGAGCATGGCGGGGAAGATGATGCAGTGGAACACGATGTTGTCCTTGCCGATAAAGTTGATTACACGGCTTTCGGGGTCTTTCCAATACTTTTCCCAAGTGTCGGGGAGCAGTTCTTTGGTGTTTGAGATGTAGCCGATGGGGGCATCAAACCACACGTAAAGCACTTTGCCGTCGGCACCTTCAACAGGCACGGGAACACCCCAATCGAGGTCGCGGCTCACGGCACGGGGTTGCAATCCGAGGTCAATCCACGATTTGCATTGGCCATACACGTTGGTTTTCCACTCTTTGTGGCCTTCGAGAATCCACTCGCGCAGTTTCGGTTCCCAGCGATCGAGGGGGAGATACCAGTGTTTTGTTTCTTTCAGCACCGGGGTGTTGCCGGTGATGGCGCTCTTGGGGTTGATGAGGTCGGTGGCGTTCAAGCTGGTGCCGCACGCTTCGCATTGGTCGCCATAGGCTTTGGGATTGTGGCAGTGAGGGCACTCACCGGTCACATAACGGTCGGCAAGGAATTGGTGGGCTTTCTCATCGTAGAGCTGCATTGAGGTTTTCTCCACAAACTGATTATTGTCGTAGAGACGACGGAAAAACTCCGAGGCAGTGGCGGTGTGGATATCGGTCGTGGTGCGTGAATAGATATCAAACGAGATTCCTAGCTCTTGGAAGCTGTCCTTGATAATCTTGTGATAACGGTCAACGATGTCCTGGGGTGTCACACCTTCGGCCTTTGCCTTAATGGTGATGGGCACACCATGCTCGTCGCTACCACCAATGAGCACAACATCTTCGCCACGCATTCGCAAAAATCGAGTGTAAATATCTGCCGGAACATACACACCTGCCAAGTGGCCAATGTGCACCGGACCATTCGCATAAGGCAACGCCGTTGTCACAAGTGTTCGTTTGAATTTCTTTTCCATATTTATCTGATTTTTGCTATTCCGTTAATAATCAATCTCTTCCACATGAGCAGTCATCTTATAATCTCAATGTGTTTCCACCCGTTTCAGTTCGGTTCTCCTATCAGAATCACATTTTCATTATGCATTCCGCATAGAAAATACAAAGTTACACATTTTTCTCAAAACATCATCCACAAATCCTC
>CAZDIC010000084.1:0-6856 GCA_964505395.1 uncultured Alistipes sp.
TCGGGGGTCATCCCCATGGAGCGGAGTCGGCTGAAGAAGTAGGCCATTTCGTTGTTGAAGAACTCGCTGCGACGACTGTCGACTATCGACTTGGCCGCATCCTGAGCTACGAAATAGCCCAAGCCGCGACGGTTATATATCACGCCCAATGCCTCAAGATGCTCATAAGCCTTCACTGCGGTGTTGGCATTAACCTGATTCCGAGCAGCCCACTCACGCACCGATGGCACGCGCTCATCAACACCGTAGCGCGATGCTAAAATCTCGTCCATCAAGAGGTCGGCAAGTTGCAGATAGATAGGTCGATTCTCTTTCAGTCCCATAATCAGTCATTCATAAAACGTTGCACAATCTGAGTGGAGCGAAAACGACGCCAAGCAAGCCAATAGACAAAGAATGCCAAGCAATAAATGAATGTTATGAAGCCCCAAAGGCTAATGTTTTGTATGACCATGGTTCTTGCTGTATACCACACCGCAATAAACTCAGAAACAACAAGTAACATCATTATGCATAGGAGCAGCACGACAAACGTTTTTGCAAAAGCTCGCTTTGGCGAAATGGCACTGCCAAGAGTGTAAAGAGCCTGGTTGAGCAGAAAATAGCCAATCAAAAGAGTACATATCGACGGTTCGATAATCTCAGGCAATAGCTGTAGACGAACCCATTCACCGTATTTCAAGAAACAAATAACCGACCACGTAGCCACGCCACACGCCACAGCAATGCAGTAGGCGATGACAAACATCGGGAAAAAGACAACGATGCGCACCAAGAACTTTTCAAGCATACTTGCCGGGAGCATAAAGGTGGCAATGCGCGATGCACGCGTTTTCAGCGATGTAAAAGTCAATGAGGCCGAGAAGATAATGCCGAAATACAAACAAATATCAAACATTACGTTGATCACCTCAACAAAACCTTTCACCTTAATATCCTCCAAATCGAAACCCAGGATTGCAGACATGGCACTGAAAAACACGCTCAAACCTATCAGCGTGGCAGTGTAAAGAAGCAATGTTCTACTGTTTTCAACCAAATAGGTTTTCAGCAACACCATGAATCGGCTCCAACTAAACCGCTGTGCTTTGAATTGAATAGAATCGTTCATAATAATTTCGTTTGAGGATTGGAATAGATGTAGTTAAACAGTGACTCAAGGTTGACATCCGAGTCAGCGCCTTCTGTGTTATTGCGGATGATGTTGTATCCACCCGGCACAGTCTCATAGAATAGCGCACCGTTGCAATCGGCGTAATCAACCGACGTCAGGAATTGATAATGCTCCGAAATCTCCTCCATAGAGGCATTAAGCACAATTTTGTGATTTGCCATAATGATAAGATGATCGAGCACACGGTCAAGGTCGCGCACCTGGTGAGTGCTGATAATGATTGTGCGATTCTCGTTCATGGCCGACACTATGGCTCGACGGAAAT
Organism: uncultured Alistipes sp.; assembly: GCA_964505395.1. Taxonomy (GTDB): domain Bacteria; phylum Bacteroidota; class Bacteroidia; order Bacteroidales; family Muribaculaceae; genus UBA7173. Next base: position 1,440 of record CAZDIC010000084.1, read on the forward strand.
CGGCTTTACCCGGAATATCCAAACCGTTTGTCGGTTCATCCATCAAGAGCAACGAAGTGTTGCAAGCGAGGGCAAACGCCACAAACGCTTTCTTCTTCTGCCCCATCGAAAGGCGGCCGAGGTGGATTTCGGTATCCAAACGGAACTCCTCGAGGAAGCGACGAAGGTCGTCAAACGAAAAATTGGGATAGAATTGCGCATTCATTTTCACATACTGCCGCAACGAGATGTTGGGAAGAGCAATCTCCTCAGGCACAAGGAAAATGTCGGCCAAGGTCATCGGCAATCGCAATGAGGAGTCAACATTGTTGATAAGAACACGTCCACACGAGGGGCGCAACAGTCCGGCGATAAGATAGAGCAATGTGCTTTTGCCCTCTCCGTTGGCGCCAAGCAATCCGTAGATGTGGCCCGGTGTCACCTCCAACGAAATATCCTCAAGCAAGCCTTGCTTGCTGTGTGGATAGGAATAGTGCACTGATTTTACCTGTAGCATAGTGTAATAGTGTAGTAGTACACCACAAAGGTAATGCAGAATTTCTTATCTGCAAAATTTTTAGAGAATTATTTCAAAAAATTTTGCAGACAAAGAGGTTAGCGGTTTGACAGTCACCGGGATATTGACTGACTGAGCCGTTAAACCGATTTGTTGGTGCTGTTGGTGGTGCTGTTGCCGGAGATTTCCGCACTATTCTCCGATTCATCCGATTCACGTCCGGGAAGATTGCTGTCTATAGCCGCAACGTGGCTATCGGTATCAGAGAGGTCGGTGGGTGCAAGGTGGTTAAGGCGATCCGCTTTAGAGGCTTTGGCACCGAGAGTCACGATTTTTTTTGCAGTGACAAGCACATTGCCATTTCCCTCGCAGAGACGTTTGCGAGCACGATCGTAGGCTGTATTGGCTGAGGTCAGGGCCTTCTGAATGTCGTCGAGGTCGTTGGTGAAGTTTACGATTTTATCAATCATCAAACCACTAAGGCGAGCTATCTCCTGCACATTCTTGTTAATGGCATCCTGTTTCCACAACTGCTCCAACATGCGCAACACAGCAATGAGGTGAGTTGGAGATGTAAGCAGAACACGCTTATTGTAAGCCTCCTGCCACACCGATTGATCGAGATGCATTGTGGCCAAATAAGCCCCCTCATTAGGGATAAACATCATCACAAAATCGAGACGTTTTTCGCCCACAAGGTCTTGGTAGCGCTTCTGCGCCAACTCGTCGATGTGGCGACGCAGTGATATCAAGTGACGCTTTCCGGCATCAATAAACTCGGGCGAGTCGGGCACGGCATTCACATAGTCGATATATGCGCTGAGCGACACCTTCGAGTCGATAACCACGCAACGGTCGTCGGGATAGAACACCACAACATCGGGACGCAGGTCGCGACCATCCTCTGAGGTTAGTTTTGTGCCATCGGTATTGGTTGTCACCTGAGTGCGGAAATGCACATCCTTGCGCAAGCCCGACATTTCAAGCATACGTTCCAGAATCATTTCGCCCCAATCGCCCTGCACCTTCGAATCACCTTTAAGCGCGCGCGTGAGCTCCTGCGCCTCTTTACCGATGCTTTTATTTAGTTCCATCAGGTTGCGAAGTTCGTTTTGGAGCGAGAAACGTTCTTTTGCCTCATCGGAATAGGCGGTTGTTACAGCCTTGCGAAAATCATCTATATTGGCTTTCAGCGGGTCGAGGATTTCCTGAATACGTTGCTCCGACGACAAGCGAAACGATGCCGTGTGTGCACTGAAAATCTCATTGGCAAGATTGCGAAAACGGTCATTAGCTGCCTGTTCACGCTTTTCACGTTCCGACTCATTGAGGGCAACACGCTCACGCAGTGCCGCGGTTTGCGACAGCAGTTCCGATTTCTCGGATGTTAGCCGCTCGGTTGCCACACGTTCACGCTGCAAATTGAGTTGCACTTGCTGCAAGGCAGCATCGAGCGAAGATTTCTCGGCCATAAGCGCGGCATTTTCGCCCTGCAGCTTGGCGATGCGAGCATTCAAGTCATCAAGTTGGTAATTGAGGTTGGCAGTGGCAGCCTCGTGGCGTCGTTGCGACACCACACAAAGTGCTGCGAGCGCAAGCGCCACAGCACCAAGTATAATGATTGCAATAAACATAATCGGGGATTAGAAACAATGATTGGCAGGGAGAAAGAGCAATATACAACGGCGTGGCCGTGATTCGGGCCACGCCTGTTAGCATTCGGATATTACGAACGGGGGTGGACAATGATTTTAAGAGCCTTGTAGGCACGTTCGGCTTTCGCCCGAGCGGCAGCAACGGTTTCATCGGTAGCGAGGATAACCGCCATGCGACGATGCCCTTTCACCTCCGGTTTACCAAAAATACGCATCTGCACACCCGACTCGCGCAACACGCGTTCCAAGTTGTCAAACTCTATTCTGTCGGTATCGCCTTCAACCACCACGGCACGTGAAGCGGATGCACCGAGGAAACGAACAGTCGGTACGGGCAATCCGAGCAACGCACGAGCATGGAGCGCAAATTCGCTCAACTCCTGAGAAATCATGGTTACCATACCTGTGTCATGTGGGCGAGGTGACACTTCGCTGAAAATCACGCGGTCGTCCTTTACAAACAGTTCTACGCCGAAGATGCCGTAGCCGCCAAGGGCATCGGTAATCTTCTTGGCAATATCTTGGGCTTGCAGCAACGCTTTGCGGTTCATGGCTTGCGGTTGCCACGACTGACGATAGTCACCGTTGACCTGGATGTGTCCGATAGGCTCACAGAAGCATGTACCGGCAACTGAGCGCACTGTAAGTAAAGTGATTTCGTAGTCGAAATCCACAAAACCTTCCACGATAACGCGACCGGCTCCGGCACGTCCGCCCTCTTGTGCCTCCTTCCAGGCGGCATCAATCTGCTCGGCCTTACGGATAGTGCTTTGGCCATGGCCTGACGAACTCATTACCGGCTTAACCACACAGGGCATACCGATAGCCTCAACAGCAGCAGTAAACTCCTCGTAAGTTGATGCGAAACGATAGGGAGATGTGGGGATTGAAAGTTCCTCGGCTGCCAAACGGCGGATGCCCTCACGGTTCATGGTGAGCCACGTTGCACGTGCAGTTGGTGTCACATGAAAACCTTCCTCTTCAAGTTTGAGCAGTTCGGGCGTTGCGATAGCCTCTACCTCCGGGATGATATGGTCGGGCCGTTCCAATTCAACCACGCGCCTCAGTTCAGCGGCATCGAGCATGTCAAACACATAACTGCGGTGAGCCACCTGCATGGCGGGAGCATTTGCATATTTATCGCATGCGACTACCTCCACGCCGTAGCGCTGAAGTTCGAGAGCGACCTCCTTACCAAGTTCTCCACTGCCTAAAAGCAGAGCCTTACGCCCTACCGAAGTCATCACTGAGCCAATTTTTGCCATAGTTTTGGGTTGCTACAAGGTTTATATGATTGCAATTAATAATCAGACTAAGGAAAGAAATACCATTTTCCTCAACAAAGGTAATTCTTTTCATCGAAATTAGCAATAGCTATTGCCATAATGGCCTCAATATGCACATCAAATAATGAAATAGTGCATATTATACGTAAAAACGCCCGCCAACAACATAAAGTTCAGTTGGCGAGCGCATCCAAATATAACCTCTTATTTACAATATTGTAATTCTTGCAGCAATAGTCTAAAATTTATATCCGAGAGTAAGCACCACGTTGTTTGAGTTGAGTTTTACCGATGCACTCGGTGCATCTTCCCAATAGTTGGTGTACTCATTAAAGGATCCGAAAGCGCGATATGTGGCCGAGGTATGTTTGTAGACATACGCAAGGTCGAGATAGAAACCGCCCGAACGATAACCAAGGCCGAAGGTGCCGTAGTTAGTGCTGTTGTCGAGCGTGTATGAGGGATTGCAACTTGATTCGTTGTAGACTGTGATGTCGCTGCTCTTAACAATATCCTTGGCAGCTGACGACACGTAGCTGTAACCGGCACGAACGCTGAAGTTGGGCGACAAACGATATTCGGCACCGAGGCGGAAGGTGTGAGACGCCTTAAAGTAGTCCTTCACATCGTTATTGTAGATATCGAAATCGCCATAGTCGTCAGACGATTTCATATCCTGGTAAGCCTGATATTCATAGTCGGCACTGATGATGCCACGACCACCGATTACACCGGCCACACCGGCCATCAAACGCCACGGGGTGCGAAGGTTCCAATCATAATAATCCAGATCGGTGTATTCACTCACCGGACTGCTGATTGAAGAGCCGAAGTCGACGGCGCCATCATACGATTTATGCAACGAGTAGTAAGTGGGAGTGTGAACAGCCAAACCGATGCGGAATTCGTTGACAGGTTTGATGATAACACCGACCTTCAGGTTTACACCCGTACCGTCGATTTTTTGGTAGCTGTCGAGTTGATAGTCGCAGTCGCCCTCCTCAACGCCAACACCGTCTTTGGCAGGGACATTAGCACCCTGAATGGTCTCGACATAGCTGGCCGATTGCTCGTAGTTCATATCGGTAATGCCGACTCCCAAGCCCCAATAAACAGTGTTTGCGAGGTTTCCGCCGAAGTTGATTGAATACTCATCAACATATCCGCGTTCGCTAATCATAAAGTCGGCCGTACCGGTAGATGGCTTCACACCGTTAGAGCCATATTCAAACAATCCGTCATACTCGGTCGTATCATAATATTTGCCATCACTGCCAAGCATCGGTACCGGAGTAATTAATCCTGATGTGTAAGCAAGAATGCTCAAACGGCTGATATCTGTCGACGAGTATGGGTTTAAGCCACCGGCAAACGACATTTTGGAAGCGTCAACGCCATCGGTATTGATTGCGATAAAGTTTGAGAGCGAAGTGCTCATTGGCAAGCCGGAGCCCTTGTAGTGACGTTCAAACGAGTTGCGACGACCGTAGGATACACCCCACGAGAATGATTGCATCACATCACCACCGATATTAACTGTGCCCACATAGCCCACGTTGTTCACATCGAAATGGGTTTTGTCCCACGACGAGAAATCATTGGTTTTTGAGCTCATCATGTTCAAGTCAAAGGTGATGCCTATGTCATTGCCACGATACACACCGATGCCGGCCGGGTTTTGATTAAGTGTCGACAAGTCGCCGCCGAGAGCGGTGAACGCACCGGCCATTGACATGAATCGAGCGGTGCCTCGCAACTCATTCTGCGAGAGATTGTAGGCATCAACAGCGCTTTGCGCAAACATTGCCGTGGGCAACATCATCAACGCAGGAAGCAAAATATATTTTTTCATTTTTACTGTCTATGTTATATGAAATACATTCGAGTTGATTATCAGTGTTACGGGGATTAACGACCGCGATGGCCTCCACCGCCTCCGCCACCACTGTGGCCTCCGCTAAAGCCGCCACTTGAGTGACC
>CAZDIC010000085.1:0-6851 GCA_964505395.1 uncultured Alistipes sp.
GTTATTCGGAACGATTACTGATAAGGCGTCGAACCTACGATTGACGAGACATCAAGCCTATGGTCGACAAGTAATCGGAATAATTACTAATAAGCCAATAGATAACGAGTTATATGATAAGTTTTAACAAATTTATGAGAGTTGCTGCAGCTGCATTTTGTGTGGCGGCGGCATGCACTGTTGCACTCCCTGCAGCAGCGCGCACACACGACAACGATTCCACTCAGGTGGTTAAACGAAGCCGTCTGACCGTCGGTGGCTACGGTGAAGCGGCAATGACACGCAATTTCTACAGCGACAGCTATTTGCGCTACATCCGCCCCGAAGATTACAAAAACGAGAGCCACGGCCGTTTCGACCTTCCCCACGTTGTAATCTTCCTTGGTTACGACTTCGGCAAAGGGTGGTCGATGGGCTCGGAAATCGAGTTTGAACATGGCGGCACCGAGAGTGCCATCGAGTTTGAGAATGAAGAAGGTGGCGAATATGAGAACGACACCGAACGAGGCGGTGAGGTTGCTCTGGAGCAATTCTGGTTGCAAAAATCATTCATGCCCCAACTGAATGTGCGTGCCGGTATGATGGTTGTGCCGATTGGTCAAACCAATGCTCACCACATGCCCACCGAATTTTTCGGCGTTTACCGTCCGGAAGGCGAAAACACCATATTCCCTTGCACCTGGCACGAGGTAGGTATCAGTCTGTGGGGTCAGGTGGGCCACTGGCGCTACGAGGCCATGTTCCTGCCCGGTCTCGACAGCGAGCGCTTCGGCAACCAAAGTTGGATTCACGACGGCTCGGCGTCACCCTACGAATTTAAACTCGCCAACAGCTATGCCGGAGCCATACGCATTGACAACACCTCGGTGAAAGGCCTGCGTCTGTCGGCTTCGGGATATGTAGGCAACAGCTTCCGCAACACCATGGCCCGCACCACCAGTTCGTCGAACAACGGTGTTCGTGGCACAGTGTCAATCGGTGCGTTCGATTTCTGCTACAACGACCACAACGTGATTGCTCGCGGTAATTTTGACTACGGTCACCTCTCCGACTCAAAACGCATCTCCACATTCAACATGAGCATGACCAACAAATCGCCCTCGAAACGACAAAAAGTTGCTTCCGACGTTATCGCCACAGGCATTGAAGCCGGTTACAACTTCTTCGGCCTCAGCGAAGGACTCACACGTGCCAACCAACGTCTCTACCTGTTTGGCCGCTATGAATACTATGATTCCATGTGGAAAATGGAGAACGATATCGACGAGAAATGGTGTGGCCGTCAGCGCGTAGCCGTTGGTCTCAACTACTTCCCCATTCGCGACATAGTGATCAAAGGTGAATACTCAATCGGACTGCTTGACAAGCGCTACAACAACGAACCGTCAGTGTCGATTGGCGTGGCCTACTCAGGCTGGTTCCTCTAATTTTCCAATAATCTTCTTATCGTAAACATTACAAACAAACTATACATTTATGAAAAAGCTTTTATCACTCATCCTCCCTCTCGCACTCCCCGTGGCTATTGGACTGACATCATGCTCTGACAGCGACGAGCCGGGCGGCGACACCACTGCGCGTGAAGCCACATTTCAGAACGCTGCCAACGCTTTTGTAACCAACACCGTGCGCCCCACCTACAAAGGTATGGCCGACGCTGCCATCGCGCTCTATAACGACTGCGTTACAATCAGCGAGCACCATGCTGCCGGCACACTCACCACAGCCGACATCACCGCTGCTGCCAACGATTGGAAAGAATCACGTCGCAATTGGGAGCTCTCGGAGGCTTTCCTTTTCGGCCCTGCCGGCGATTATAACATCGACCCACACATCGACTCATGGCCCTTGGATAAAGATGCAATGGATCGCCTGCTCACCGACATTCGCAACGGAGCCGAATATAGCATCGACAACAACTTCGGTTACGGCCTTCTCGGTTTCCACTCAATCGAATATATGCTCTTTGAGCTTTCTGCCGATGAAACCACATCAAACATCCACTCGCTCACCTACACCACCGAGGAGATTAAATATCTGCTGATGGTAGCCGAGGACCTGCGCAACCAATGTGTTTACCTCGAAGCTTGCTGGGCCGGTGAGGAGAACATCTCACAGGAAAAGCTCGACATTCTTGAAGAGGCCGAGCTTGGCGTAAGCCGTAACTACGGCGACATGATGATTAACGCCGGCCAGGCAGGTTCAATCTACAAGACCTACCAGGAAACAGCCGAAGAAATCATCCAAGGTTGCATCGACATTGCCGACGAGGTTGGTAACCAGAAAATCGGTCGTCCGGTGTTGGGCGCTTCCGATGAAGATAAGAACTATATCGAATCGCCCTACAGCCTCAACTCAATCGAGGACTTTAAGGACAATATCCGTTCTATCCGCAACTCATATTTCGGTTCAAACAGCGGCGATGCATCTATCTCCGACTACATCAAGAGCGTTAACCCCACCCTCAACAGCGAGGTAAGCACCGCTATCGACAACGCTATCAACGCCATTGATGCCATTCCCGAACCGTTCGCCAAAAATGCCAACACACAGGCTGCCAAAAATGCTGTCACAGTGGTTGGTACCGACTTGGTGAACACCCTTAGCAAAGTCTACACTCAACTCTCAAATGACTAATAATGAGAACATTATTTTCAAAGTATGCCACACCGATTGCCGCATGCGCACTGATGCTTAGCTTCACCGCGTGCGACGACGATGAAAAAATTACCGATGGCGAAGGAACCGAAGGTGGTGACGACAAACCGGAGTGGTACTACGCCGGAGGCGAGCTGGGCACATCTTACCTGGCTACATCAAACGCTTTCGAGCAGCCCACACCTGCCGTTGAACAGGCCGGCATGTATCAACAGTTTAAAAACGGTGAAGCACTGTTTGAGAAACCGTTCATGTCGAACTCCTCCGGTGTGCGCTGTGGCTTAGGCCCCGCCTACGTGCGTTCTTCGTGCATCCACTGCCACCCCGGCTACAGCCATGGCGAACGTGTGCCCGAAGGTGCTTATGAAACCAACGACATCGGCAACGGTTCACTGTTGGTGGTTTATAATCCCGAAACCAACGGCTATGTGTCGTGGGTTGCCGGTATGCCTCAGCTTCACGCCGTTGCACCCTTCAAAGCTCCGGTCGACGGCAGCAAAATCAAGGTGCATTGGATTGAGGCTACCGACGAGTGGAACAACACCTTCCCCGACGGTGAAACCTATTCGCTCATCTATCCCGAGGTTACAATGCCGAAGGAGGCCATCTATGTGTACAATCAGGGCTTTGAAATCCCCGATGCCTATGAAGTGCGCTTGGAGAACACTATCGGTGTGTATGGCACAGGCTTGCTCGATGCCATCGACGATGATGAAATTCTTGAGCAATATCGCACCGAAGAGACCGACGGCTACCTGCCCAACGGCTTGAACCCGGCATTCTTTGCCAACGGTCAGTGGGTTAGCCAATACTCCAACTCACTGCAGGGCGACGGCACAAAATATGCCCGTCGTTACACCTACGCGCTCTCACGCGGCCCGTTGCAGGATGCTGCCGGTGCCAACGCTATCTGGAACATCACCAATGTGACCCGCAGCGACCGTCGCTATCACTATCTCGACGGTGCCGGCACATGGGCCAAGTATTCGGCAAAGGACCCCGAAGTTCAGGCCGGGTTTGATGAATATCTCGCCAAGATTGACCCCCAACGCACTCATAGCGAATGGTGGAACGGCGATATGGAGACTCGCATCCTCACCTACCTCAACGCCAAGGACCTTCCCGCCGAGATGAGCGACGATGACTACACCGACTTCATGGTGTGGCACCGTGGTTTGGCTGTGCCTGCCGTGCGCAACATCGACGACCCCAATGTGGCCCTCGGTAAGGAGAAATTTGAGGAAATCGGCTGCGCCTACTGTCACCGTCCGTCGTGGAAAACAGGCGACGATGTGGTGCGCGACCCGGCTAAGTTCTTTGCCGGCAACGAACTGCCTCGCTACCCCCACCAGACCATCTGGCCATACACCGACCTTGTGCAACACAAGCTCCACATGGCCAATGATATCCGCACAGGTTGGTGCCGCACCACTCCCCTTTGGGGCCGCGGCCTTCACCAACGCGCCACCGGTTCGGCCGGTGCCGACCGTCTGCACGACGCTCGCGCCCGCACAACCATGGAGGCTATTATGTGGCACGGCTACTCTTCACAGAGCGACGCCTACTACGCCATTAAGAAGTTCCGTGAACTTCCGAAGGCCGACCGCGATGCCATCATAACATTCCTCGACGCTATTTAATCCGCTATATCAGTTTCACAGAATAGGTCACCTTGCGGTTCATGCCACTCGGTGCTATTCTGTGAAGCTGTTTTTTGCTACCTTTGCAGTAGCCTTACACTCGCCTCGGCGCATCATTATCACCAACCGCAATATGACCGGAAAAATCTCATTTATTCTGCTCGGCATTATCACCGTTATTCTCATTGCCGCCACCGCTGTTGAACAGCTTTGCGACACGTCAACCGCCATGTCGCTTCTCTATCATTCGCCTGTAACGTTGGCGCTATGGGCAGTGACGGCCATTCTCGCTGCCATCTACATCGGTAAACGCCACACGGCGATGTCAAGCAGTGCCATCGCTCTTCATTGCGCGCTGTTGGTAATTCTTATCGGTGCCGCCACAAGCCACTTCACAGCCCGTGAGGGTTCGTTGCAGCTTGTTGAAGGCGACTCGGCCCTCACCACATTCACCGACAGCGACGGCCAACAGCAACAGTTGCCGTTCGCCATTGCGCTGCAAAGGGCCGAAATTAAATACCACCCGGGTACATCATCGCCTATGGATTTTGTGAGCCACGTTTCGGTCACTGCCAATGGCGAAGTATCAAATCACACTATAGCCATGAATAAGGTGCTGAATGTTGATGGCTACCGCCTATACCAAACCGGCATCAGCCCGAAATCATCATCGCTCACTGTGAGCTACGACCCGTGGGGCATTGGTATAACCTACGGCGGTTACGCCCTGTTGTTTGCCTCAATGCTCCTGTTTTTGTTTCAGGGTAAAAGTCGCTTCCGTGCGCTGCTTCGCGCCACTGCAACCGCGTGCCTGTTGCTCGCTCCCGGCATTGCCTCTGCCGCTACCGCCGACCATGTTCCGCAAACGCTCCAACGACCGTTGGCACGCAATTTCGGCAAAATGTATGTGTCGTGGAACGGTCGTGTGGCTCCGATTAACACCCTCGCTCGCGAATTTTGCCTGAAGATTTACGGCAAAGACAGCTATAAAGGACTCACGGCCGACCAAGTGCTCACCGGTTGGCTGTTCTACTACGATGACTGGAAAGATGAACCGATAATCAAGGTTAAGAGTAACAAGGTTAAAGATATTCTCGGCACCGATGAACGTTACGTGTCGTTGCGCAGTTTCTTCCGTGGGGGGGAATACCTTCTCCAAAAACCGTTGACAGCCGAAAACCCCGACCGAGCGCTTTGGGAGGCTGATGAAAAGGTGGCACTTATTTCGCAAGTGTGCACCGGTAGCGCTCTAAAAATATTCCCCTTTCAAAATCCCGATGGCAGTATGCAATGGCTCTCGTGGGTTGACAAGGCGCCCGATGATATTTCATCCGACAGCTACATCATTTTTGTGTCGGCCATGGAATTGGTGGCTCGCGACATAGCGCACCAACAGTTCATCAGTGCCAACGACCGTTTGATGCTGTTGCGCCAACATCAAATCTCGGCTGCCGGTGCCGAAAATCTCCCCTCCGACAGTTGCTATAAGGCAGAACTTCTCTACAACCGTTTTAGCGCCACATCGCGTGCTGCCATGTGTGCACTCATTTGTGGCATTCTGGCCTTCGTTCTGTTTGCCGTGCGCCTCACTCGAGGCAACACAATCGGACGATATGCACACATGCTGACCTGCGCCATCTACGCCGCCGCTGTGGCTCTGCTTCTCTACATGATCTTCATTATCACCCTCCGAGGCATCGCTGCAGGGCACATTCCCCTCGCCAACGGCCATGAAACCATGATGGCAATGGCGCTTGTGACGCTGCTGCTCGGAGTGTTGCTCAGTCGTCGCATGCCGATTCTTCTACCATCCGGACTTATCGGTTGCGGCTTGGCACTTCTTGTGGCAAATATGAGTGAAAGCAATCCTGCCGTGACCCCTCTTACGCCCGTACTCGCCTCACCGCTTCTATCGCTTCATGTGATGCTCGTTATGGCCGGCTACGCGCTTTTTGCCATCCTCGCCCTCAACTCCATCGCAGCGCTCATCATCTCAACATCAACAAGCAGTACTTCCTCCACTCATGCCACCAAGGGAAACGGAGTGGAACAACAGTTGGCCAACGTGTCGCAACTACTTCTCTATCCGGCACTGTTTCTGCTTGGAGCCGGCATCTTTGTCGGAGCCATCTGGGCAAATCAGTCGTGGGGTCGCTACTGGGGATGGGATCCCAAAGAAACCTGGGCTCTCATTACCTTCATCATCTACGCCCTGCCGCTTCACACCTCCACATTCCCCATCCTCTCGCGTCCGCGCGTGACCCACATCTACCTTCTCCTCGCATTCCTCTCGGTGCTCATGACCTACTTCGGTGTCAACTACCTCCTCTCCGGCCTCCACTCCTACGCCTAACCGCCACCCCAACTCTCCCAAGATTCCAAACTTTCCCAGCCGCCCCCAACACTCCCAACTGCACCCCAAATTGCCCCGATTGCCGCATTTTCAGGTCGGCCTTTACCGGTAAGCATCGCACTGCTTTCAGGTGTGTTATAGACCATTTGACGGCGAATATTGCCGGATAATTGAGCAAAACTGTCACAAGTGACAAAAAT
>CAZDIC010000086.1:0-4471 GCA_964505395.1 uncultured Alistipes sp.
CAGTTTGGTTATCTCATGCAAGGTTGTTGCACGATAGGCATACATACCGATATGAGTGTAGTATTGGTGGTTCGAGGCCCAATCAGCGGTCTCCTTACCACGCATGTAAGGAATTATCGAACGGCTAAACAGCAGTGCGCGCATTTGACTGTCAAACACCACTTTCGGTGAATTCGGATTGGCCAACGCATCAAACCCGCGCGAGGCATCAAACGGGCGTACCAATGTGGCGATATCGGTGTCGCTACGGTCAAAACACTGTTTGATTTGGCGCAACTGCAAGGGGTCGATAAAAGGCTCATCGCCCTGAATGTTTATGATTACATCAGCCTTGGAACCGATATTGTCGTAAGCCTCACAACAACGGTCGGTGCCGCTACGATGCTTCTCGGAGGTCATAACAACATTACCACCGAACGCCTTCACCGCCTCGGCAATGCGATTATCATCTGTGGCCACCCACACATCATCAAGTTCCTTTTCCACCTGACGATACACACGTTCAATCATTGTCATATCGCCCAACATAGCCAACGGCTTGCCCGGGAAACGGGTTGAAGCATATCGTGCAGGTATAATACCTATAAATGACGGTTTATTCATCTCTTCAGTCTATAGTTTTTCTTTACCGGCCTGTTGCAATCCCAAATCGAGGGCATCGAGCACCTCGGCAATCTTTGCAGAGCTATCCGGCGCACTGATGATTGCCGACGACATAGCCACTCCGGCACAACCGGCAGCTATCAACGCCGGAATTGCAGCCGGTTCAAATTCTCCACGAGCCACAAGGTGAATGGGGGTATTCGTTTCCTTCATCCGAGTGTGTAACGATGTATAAAATGCCGCTGCATCACCGGTGGCAGGTGCCGGCACCTCCACATAGTCAATATCGGCAGCTCTAAGTTCCACAATTTCCTCAATGGTTTTGCACAACACACCGATAATGGCGTGCGCTCCCAAACGCTCGCGAGCGCCCGACACGGTGGCACGTGAACTATCGTTGAGAAACACACCGTGAACCTTAAGTTCATCCACGAGTTCAACAGCATCGTCAATCACAAGGAAAGCCTCGTTCTCGGTGCACATCGGTATAATCTGCTCAACGGCCGCCTTTAGCGCTTCGGCATCGCTCGGCATTGACAACTGAATCCAACGACACCCGCCTTTAAGAGCAGATGCCACCTCGCAAGCCACATCTCCCTTGCCACTTGTTATGAACTGCAACATATCTATTTCTTTTCTATATTCAATGATTTTACCATCCATTCTCCCAACCCACCTACAAAGTTAACAAATCATCTGCAAATTAGCATAATCGAAGCCACGCCAAAATCAAGCTTCTCACCAATTGCACCTCGATTGGGAGGTTTCATGATTTTTACATCAATCTAATTGCATTTCAACCGTGGAACCCACGTATGTGGCTTAAATGGAGTAAAAACCGCGGATTGAGGTGGCGGAATTTTGTGGAATAAAAGCAAATATGTAATTTTGCAAAAACAGATTCTAAGAACATTAAAAACAAAACAAAATAACCTTAATCATGAAAAAGATGATGATTGGGGCCGTGGCCTTATCGGCTGCTGCCCTCCTAAGCACCAATAGCATGAAAGCCGACACTTTCTCAGGCTATCAGGTATCGCGCGAAGGCGCATGGTGTTGGTTTGCCGACCCACGTGCCATTCACTACGAAAACGAGCAACAAACCATCAATGCTTCATGGCTGGCCTACATTGACGTGCATGGCAATGTTAAAGCATCGCAGTATGACTTTTTGACCGGCAAACGCAACGAGGTGTTAGTGCGCTCATATTTCCAGCCCGACGACCACAACAACCCGACTATTTTGGTGCTCCCCGATGAACGTGTGTTGATTATCTACTCGCGTCACACCGACGAACCGGCATTCTACTATCGCGTATCGAAACGCGCCGGCGACATCACCGAGCTTGGCGAAGAGAAGAAAATCGTCACCAAGAACAACACCACCTACCCATCACCGTTTATTCTCAGCGACGATCCCACACACTTCTACATGTGCTGGCGTGGCATTAATTGGCACCCAACCATTGCCAAACTCACATTGCCCGATGCCAACGATGATGTAACCGTGGAATGGGGCCCGTATCAAATTGTGCAATCAACCGGAGCCCGTCCTTATGCAAAATATTGCAGCAACGGCAAGGATAAAATTTACGTGACCTACACCACCGGTCACCCCGACAACGAGCAGCCCAACTGGGTTTACTGCAACGTTATCAACATCAACGCTTCGGAAAGCAACGGCACCGTTACATCCAACCCCACACTTGAGGATATCAACGGCACAAAGCTGTCGACCATCGCCGACGGAACATTTAACGTAAACAAAACCGATGCCTACAAGACTCAATATCCCAACACCGTTGTAGATGCCACATCGGGCATTCGCGACTGGGTGTGGCAGATTGCCCTTGACAAGGATGGCAACCCGATTATTCCGATGGTAAAAATCAGCGGTGGTAAAGACTCCCACACCTACTATCGTGCAAAATGGGACGGCAGCAAGTGGAACGTAACACTATTGGCCAATGCCGGTGGCAAATTCCACTCGTCAAATACAGAATATTGCTACAGCGGTGGTGAAGCCATTGACCCCGAAGACACCAACACATTCTACCTGTCAATACCTACCGACGGCGACAACGGCAAAGTGTTTGAAATTTGGAAATACACCGTTGACGATGATGGCACAATAACATCAACCGAGCAAATCACCCGCAACTCGGTGAAAAACAATGTGCGCCCCTATGTGTTGAACAATCACGGCACATCACCCATCAAACTTGCATGGCTCAATGGCGACTATGCCTATTGGATGGTAAACAAGAACTACCCCGCAGGTTTCCCCACCTCAATCCAATGTGACTACAACTACCCCATCGAAATCGGTGATATCGACACGACTTCATTCGATGCCACATATAATAAGACTGTCACCGCCAGCGATGCAGCAAATGTGACAATGCCTGCCGGTAACTTCACACTTAGCATTAACCTCACACTTAGCTCAAGCGCATACTACGGTGACATTGTAAAATCAGCCGGACTGACCTACAGCGTTGCGCAGAGCGATCAACTGCCATCGGCAACCGTAAACGGCACAACATACGCAAGCACTAATCGTCTGCTCTCATCCGACGATTGGGCAAGCAATTCATCAGGCACCAACGGCGATTATTGGCCCACCAAACTCAGTGAATTCAATCTATCGTTTACCTACGACGGCGCCAAACTCACAATCTACCGCAACGGCGTTATCGACCAAATCATTGCTGCCGAATCGCTCGATGTTACCGACCTCAAAGTGAGCGGTTTTGCCGGAACACTTGGCGATGTTGTGGTTTACGACAAATGCCTTAATCAGGATGAGTTGAAAGCTATGATTGCACAAAAATCATTCAACTCAATCAGCCTCCCCACCGAAGTGTCAACCGACATCGTGTTGCCGTCGAAAGCAGGTAATGAAACCGTAACATGGACATCAAGCGATGAAACGATTCTCAGCACCAACGGCACATTTTCAGCACCTGCAACAGCTACACAAGTAATTCTCACCGCCACAGTAAGCGGCATTTCAAAAGATTTTGAAATCACCGCCCTGCCACGCGACATTGTCAACAACCTCGTGGCAAGCTATAATTTCGAAACGGCAGATTGCTATGCCGTCAACGGCACAAACTATGTAAAAGACCTTAGCGGCAACAACTACGACTTGACTCTGATGGGTAGCGCTAAAGCTGACGGCTCACTCAACCTCACCGCCAACACAGCAAGCGGATTTTCAACCAACGGCTATGCATTAGTGCCCGCAGGCGTTATGGACGGCCTTCGCAGCTACACCTTCGTGTTTGACGCAAAAAACACCGGTAGCTCGGCTCACCCCCGATTCTACGACTTCGGCGCAAACAGCGGCAACAGTTTGTTTTGCCGCTACGACGCTTTTTCAGCAGGTATAAAATATTCGGGTGGCACAACCACAATGGTCAACAGCGCCACAACCCTGAAGAGCAACACCGAATATAACGTGGCCGTTACATTTGATGCGCGCAGCAAAGTGACCACAATCTATCTCGACGGAGTTGCCTCGATAAACGGCACAGCCAACGTCAACGAACCATACATGATAGCAGCACTTGCTTCATGTGGACGCAACTACATAGGCCGCACTCAATGGTGGGATTCATCGGTGGCTAACGACAACCAGGACTTTATCGGCACATACGACAATTTTCGCATCTTCAACACATGCTTGACAGCTGACGAACTCTCTAAACTCAACGACCTCTTTTCGTCGATTTCGGCAGTGCGCACCGATGCAAAAACGAATAATAACACCGGCATCTACGACATTATGGGTCGCAAGGTGAAAGCATCTGCCACAGAAAGCAACATCAACTCACTTGCCCCCGGCCTTTACATTTGTAACGGT
>CAZDIC010000086.1:4571-6804 GCA_964505395.1 uncultured Alistipes sp.
CACACTGAGAGCGAACTTTCTCGCAAAAAACTTGTTTAAGTAAATATAAAGCGTTAATTTTGCGACATCTTTAGCGAGGCCACTATAACAGCGACCTCTCCCCTACAAAAAATTCCCTTTATAAATAAAAATTTCACCTCTCTCGCCCATAATATTGTTCCTGTAACGGGGAAATTGCGTGATACCGGTCTGGACCTACAGATTTTTAAGCACAACACAATCCGTTAATGTTCACTTCACTTGCACTGCACGCATTGCTTATTCAATGAGATATATTAGTGTGAACGTCATCCCCCTTACAAGCACAATTCGGCACAAAAATCACAAAAACAGATAACTGATAAATTGCAGCATCGTCACAGCACTATAACCATGCTGTTGAAATGCAATTTATTATCTACACTTAATTTTATGTACAACATCTCGGAATTACAGACTATGACCGACGACAGCCTGAAAAAAGTGGCTGAAGAGATGGGTCTTAAGCGAGTCAATCCGGCTAAGCGTGAAGAGCTTATCTACCGAATTCTCGACCAGCAAGCCATTGCTTTGTCGGCAAACGCGCCTGAAGAAGCGCCGCGCCGTCGTGGTCGTAAACCAAAAAACAAAACCGCACAGAAATCCGAGGGGAACCAATCAAACGAACCCGCCAATCAATCGGAAGACGAAGTAACCGCAGCAAATGCGACCGATGCCGCGCCGGTGGCAACTGCCCACAAACGAGGCAGAAAGCCGTCGCACCCCGCATCGTCATTTGATGTGGCAAACCCTGATAACATTGACTTTGACACGGTGAATACAGACGATATTCAATCGCAAACAAATGATACAGTGGTAGCAACCGCAGAAGCCCAACCGCGCCGTCGCGGTCGCAAACCCAAGAACTTACAATTGGCAACAACCGAAGTTACAACCACAGTTGCCGAACCTGCAAATGAGAATGCTCCTGCCGACACTTCGGTAGCCGAGACCGAACAGCCAGCAACAGAATCGGTTGCCACAGAAAATACGACCGAGAGCGCCGAAACAGAACAAGCTCCGGCAGCCGAAGCCAACGAGCAAGCCAATGCTCAACAGCAAAACGCCGGCCAAGGGCAACGCAAAGTGTTCACACCGCGTGTGTTCACCCCCTCAAACGGTAATGCAAACGCCGAAACCGCCGACAACTCACAGCGAGCAAACGGCCCGAAAGTGTTTGGTCGCAAAGTTGACGAATCATTTGGCGCATTCTTCCCCCATGCAACCGGCAAGAGCTTCACACCCCGCACACAACGCGAACGTGAGCGCGAAGAGGCCGCTGCAGCAGCTGCGCCCATAATCATTCGTGAGCCCCAAGCCGAAAAAACTCAACCCGAGCCCAAGGGGAAGAAGGCGAAAAAGAAAGCTCAACAGCAGAAGGCGGCCGCACCGGCAGTTCCGGCCTTTAACTTCAGTGGCTTCCTTGAGGCTGAAGGTGTGTTGGAAATCATGCCCGAAGGCTATGGCTTCCTCCGCTCAAGCGACTTCAATTATCTCGCATCGCCCGACGACATCTACGTAACTCAAGCACAAATCAAAAACTATGGCTTGAAAGCCGGCGACGTGATTGAATGCACAATCAATCCACCGCGCGAAGGTGAGAAATATTTCCCGATGGAAAATGTTTTGAAAATCAACGGCCGTCAGCCCGAGTTCGTGCGCGACCGTGTGCCTTTCGAACATCTCACCCCGCTCTTCCCCGAAGAAAAATTCAACCTCACCGGTGGCCGCACCTGCAACCTGTCGACTCGCGTGGTTGACATGTTCTCACCAATCGGTAAAGGTCAACGTGCGCTCATCGTGGCACCGCCTAAAACCGGTAAAACCATCCTTCTGAAAGATATTGCCAACGCTATTGCCGAAAACCATCCCGAAGTTTACATCATGATTTTGTTGATTGATGAACGTCCGGAGGAGGTTACCGACATGAGCCGCAGCGTTAATGCCGAAGTAATCGCTTCAACATTCGATGAACCGGCCGACCGCCACGTGAAAATCGCCGGCATCGTGTTGGAAAAAGCAAAACGCATGGTTGAATGCGGCCACGACGTCGTAATTTTGCTCGACTCAATCACACGCTTGGCTCGTGCATACAACACCGCACAACCCGCATCAGGTAAGATTCTGTCAGGTGGTGTTGACGCCAACGCCCTGCAGAAGCCTAAACGTTTCTTCGGTGCCGCTCGTAACATCGAAAACGGCGGCTCACTCACCA
>CAZDIC010000087.1:0-6794 GCA_964505395.1 uncultured Alistipes sp.
AGCCGAATGACGCAAAAATCGGCGCAATTGTGGAAAAAAGTTGCCAAAGAGCACTGTTTATTGGCAAAAAAGTTGTAAATTGCACTCGCTTTACAGCAGAAACAATAGGCCGTTTATTCTCATTCTAAATCTAATCGCTTCAAAAACAATCACTGTATAGGTAGAAATGAGATGTCGGTTTATTGTTGCTATCAATCATTGAACAGAAACTTATTTATTTAATTTCATTCATTTTGTTATGAGGAAAAGTCTTTACTCGTTAGCGGTTGCCACCGTGCTGAGCAGTGCTATAAGCGCCTCTGCATATACCTATACCGTTACTCCTGCATCCGGTTCTACAGTTTCCGAGTTGACAAAGGTTAATGTTCTCGTCCCGGAAATTGAATATTTTGCATTCGACTATCAGATGGATGCCTCCAAAGTCGTTGTGACAAAGGATGGAGAGACGGTTTCTACTTGTCAGTTTAGAGATGCTGATCCGTGGAATAGTGTAGACATTGAACTTGATACCCCTATTTCTACTGCAGGTACATATACATTGCATATTCCGGCCGGCGTTTTGTGCTATGCCGACGATGAGGGTTATGAGGTGTCACTTGGTAATCCTGACCTTGATTTAACTTATACCGTAGTCCCCAAAGAGGGTGTAACTTACGATGTAGAGCCTACTTCGGTTAGCCCGGCAGATGGGTCTGAGAAGGCTTTCAATGAGGTTACTCTTAACTTTGCATTTGCTTCGGAATACGACCTGGTTGAAGGTGCTCACGCTGTTTTGGCCAGCGCAATCGATGGCTACGAATACAGTCATGATATCAAGTTGACGAACTTCTACGGCACCATCATCGGTAGATTTACCGATTTGGACGAAAGCGAACGCCCCACACGCGATGGCGCTTACACTATAACCATTCCGAAGGGCACAATCGGTTCGGCTTCGTTCCTCGCTTCAGGCAATACCGGTTATGCTAACGATGAGTTGGTTTACCACTACACCTTCACCGGCTTGACAAAAGATAATTCATCAACAACCCCTGTTGAATTCTCGGTTGAGAGTGTACTCTTTAACGATGGCTCAGGTTTCGGCGATTCGTCATTGTCGGCACAGTGGGCTGAAGAGACTGCCAAAATCCCCAGCGGTTCTAAATTCACCTTTAAAACCTCTAATAACCTCGCTGTTGGTTACATTTCGGCTGTGTTGACCGATAACAATCCTTCCGACCCCGATGAGGCAATCGTTCGTCGTTTCGAAAGCCATGCTCGTCGTCTGCTCGCTGAAAATATCGGCGTTTATTGGCAAGATGATGAGGATCCCTTCCTCGAAGTTTACGGTGACATCGAACTTATCAAGGATCACACCTACACTTTGTCGGTTGAGTTCTACGACTTTGAGAACCCCAAAACCGATCGCACTCAGTTGGGCACATGCTCACGCGACTTTGACGGTTTGACCGAGGCTTTCAAATATTCAGATGTAACCATTGAGTCAATCACTCCCGACCAGAAGACCACAACCATCAACTCTGTGTTCGACGGTTACTTCTTGGTTAAGTGCTCTGACTATGTTAATGTAAACGTTGACAAGACAGTGTTCCCGCGCTACGGAACAGATGGCATCGCCATTAGCTCGGATTACATTGAATACACCGACGATCACAAATCGTTTGTATTCACATTCCCCGAATCGGAACTTCTCGCTTCAACCGCACAGATTGAGGTTAACCTCTACTTGGAAGATGCTAACGGTCTGCCCCTCATGGGTGAGATTGGTGTGAAGGAGGATACTCACTTCCACATCGCTTACGCTTGCTACCTCGGTTCACCCGACTTGACCGTTTCTCCTGCTGATAACTCTGAAGTTGAGCAGATTAAGGATATCTACATCTCTTGCCCCGATGGTCCTGCTAACGGCATGATTAACCCCAGCTATGCTACTGCTGATAAGATTCAAATCATCAACCGTGCCGCTGACCGTGTATTCGCTGAGTTTACAGCTGACCCCGAAACCGTTGCAACAGGTACAAATAGTGATGGTGAGTTCCCCACAATGTTGAAGTTCTCTCTTGATGAGGCTATCACCGAACCCGGTTTGTATGTTGTTAAGATCCCCGCAGCTTACTTCGCTCTCGGTTCTGAATACGACCACGCTACTTCGAAAGAACAGTATATAACTTACACCATCGAAGGCACTCGCAGCGACAACGTAACCTACGACTTCCTGCCCACATCTACCGAGGTTACAATCGACCGCGATGACAACGACGCTATCTCTTGCGTTGAAGTGCTCTGCCGCTTCGCTGAAGAGGTTGCTGTTTCTGAAAACATCAACAACTGCTATGTGAAGGATGCTAACGGCAACACCGTTGACGCACGTATTGAAAACACATTCGATTGGAATGATTTCAATATTTGGACTATCCTTGTTTACAGCTCAGCTATCGAAAACAACCAGACCTACACATTGGTAGTTCCGAAGGCTGTATTTGGTGACCTCGCATGGGGTGGCGACGATGCAATGTATCAATACACCGAAGGCCACGCTAACGCAGAATTTAATGTTGCTATCGACACTCAATTCTCAGGTGTTGAAAACGTAGCTGTTAATGCAGCTGACTTGAACGCTCCGGTTTACAATCTCCAGGGTGTACAAGTTAAGGCCAATGCATCTTCCCTGAAACAACTTCCTGCCGGCATCTACATCGTAGGCGGTCGCAAGGTTGTTGTTAAATAATCAGTTGCAAGATTGTTCGTTAAAACGGTTGCAATGCCGCTGCTAAGTTGGCGGTTGCAAAATAGTTGAAATAACGAATCAGTTTAATCCATAATAGAGAAGCTGCTCACCTCGGGCAGCTTCTTTTTTTGTGGCTGTTGGGAAAAGTGGATAATACTTTCAATATGTTAAGAGAATCTCGGCTAATTATACCGGAGTGCGATTATATTTTGTAATAGATTGAATTTTATTGAATTGCGCACAATGTATTGATAATCAATGTGTTAGCACATATTGAGGCGGCGCGCGGCATAATCGTTTAATAATTTTAATAGTAAATAATTTGCAAAATTGCGAGAGAATTATTATCTTTGAGAAAATTGATGCATAAAAGGTTAATTCCTTTTAATGCACAAGAGAGAATAACAATACAAGCTATGCTGAAACGGCTCGTGTGTGGGCCGAAATATTTTAAATCGAATGTGATGGAAACGACATTGGTAATTATTAAGCCTTCGGGCGTGGAACGCGGCCTTGCAGGTCAGGTGATAACTCGATTTGAGCAGAAAGGGCTCATTATTGCGGGTATGAAGATGATTCAGCTTGACGACGCTATTTTGAGAGAACATTATGCTCACTTGGTTGACCGTCCGTTCTTCCCACTGTTGTTGAATTCGATGAAGTCATCGCCTGTGATTGTTATTGCCATTAAGGGCTTGGATGCCGTGGCTGTGGTTAGAGCCATGACAGGTGTTACAAAGGCCAGAAATGCCGCCCCCGGCACTATCCGCGGAGATTTCGGCATGAGCGGCCAGGAGAACATTGTTCACGCTTCCGATTCGCCCGAGAACGCTGCAATAGAGATTGCGCGCTTCTTCAAGCCCGAAGAGCTGTTTGATTATCAGCCCTGCACTTATAAAGCTATTTATTCACCCGACGATTTTCAACATTGATTCAGATGTGAGAACCTGTTACTCGTCAGTTCCCCTGAGCCAAGGCGGCTGTTGCGGAGCTGACTCTCTCAAAAAGACATCATGCTTCAGAAACTGAAAACTATTAAAATACTCGCATTTTTAGCTCTGTCGGCAGCGTCGCTGTCGGCACAAACATATAGGCTGCCAAGTGCACACCGTGCCGAGCATGAGGACCTCATTGCTCGGCAGGAGAACATCGGCAACCAGATTTCCGTTAAGGACACCCAAGAGTTCCTCGACAACCTGTTTAAGGAGGAAGAGGAACCGGAACTTGACCTCTACACCGAGGGTTGGAATTCAAAGCGTGTGAATGCATTTGCCGGTATGGCCGTTCCGGATTCAAAAACCATCGACGTGAGCGACTTCGCAATGCCTTGCCCCGGATATGTAACCTCACCCTACGGCTACCGTCCACGTTTCCGCAGAGAGCACAAAGGTATCGACTTGAAATTGCAGATTGGCGACACCGTTTATGCTGCATTTAGCGGTCGTGTGCGCCTCACTAACTTCGAACGTGCCGGATATGGCAACTATGTCATCCTTCGCCACTACAACGGTTTGGAAACTGTTTACGGCCACTTGTCGCGCATTTTGGTTAAACCTGACCAAGATGTAAAGGTTGGTGACCCGATTGCCCTTGGCGGTAACACAGGTCGCAGTTTCGGTGCGCATCTCCACTTTGAGACTCGTTACATGGGTCTGCCGATTAACCCTGCGGCTATATTTGACTTCGCTAACCAAACGGTTCACACCGATACGTACACGTTCAACAAGCGCACGTATAAGAATGCACGTAACTTCGACCCGGCAGCCAACACCGAGTATGCTCGTCAATATCAGGCTACGCACCAAGTGGCTGCGACTACGGCAAGCAAGAGCACAAAGAAAGCGGAGAAGAACTACACGGTTAAGCGAGGCGACACTCTCAGCCGCATAGCATCGCGCAACGGTGTTACAGTGCGTCAGCTATGCAAGCTAAACGGCTTGACCACCAAGTCGAAACTCCAGCCCGGCAAATCAATTCGTTTGCGATAGGTTCGCCTCGATTTGCGATAGGTTCGCCTCGTTGAGCGGCATAAATCGGGCGTTGTCCCGGTCGCTCATTCATACGACAAGATATAAAAAAGCATCTCAGGTGAGAATCACTTGAGATGCTTTTTTGTTGTGTACGGTTGGTGGCTATTCCGTGAAGTCATCTTCGTCGAAATCGAAGGAGTAGTCTGAATCGAAGTCGGCATCAAGATCCGAATCGAAGGTGGTGTCGGTGTAGATGTCGTCGGTGAATCGTGCCAATTCGCGTCCTTCGCGTTTTGTGGGGCGTCCAAGGCCCTTGCGACGGTCAATGAATCCGCTGATGCGTATCACGTCAAGCATGTCATATTGCTCCTTCGGTGTGATATTTTCCATATACTCCGGCACGAGTTTGGCTCCGAGACGGTTCTCGGTGAGTGCCTTCACGCGGAATGAGTAAGTGATTGGCGGTTTGCGCACACATATCACATCGTCAACCTTAATCATGCGCGACGGTTTGGCAATGATTTCGTTGCCGTTCACGCGGAGCGACACGCGTCCCTTCTTACAGCTATCGGTGGCCACGGTGCGTGTCTTGAAAATACGCATCGCCCACAGCCATTTATCGATTCTTACTTCTGTCTTCATTCGGTTTGTTTGCGGTGTTATTCAGGCGTTACAGCTCGGTGTCGCCATACTTCCACTCATAGTCGATATTGTCGTCATCTTCATCGTCGTCAGGACCGAAATAGTCGCCTTCGTCGATGAATGTACCTTCTTCGTCAAATTCCTCATCTTCGTCGAGCGCAGGCACGTTCTCAAAGATAAATTCATCCTCTTCGCGCACGCGGTGGTGCCCGTCGAGCGGACGGTGGGTAATGGGCATCTCCTCAATGCGGTTGGCATCATCGGTAATGGCCTTCCAGAGTGCATCTTTCAGCTCCATCAAGCCTTCACTCGATACGGCTGAAATAAACACAGTGGGGAGGTCGGTGGGGAGTGTCGGACGGATCTCCGCCTTTAGTTCCTCATCGAGCATATCGCTCTTTGTTACGGCAAGCACACGCTGTTTATCTTCCAATTGCGGGTTAAACTTGCGCAATTCGTCGAGCAAAATTTCATATTGCGCTTTGATGTCGTCGGCATCGGCCGGTACCATAAACAGCAATACAGCGTTTCGTTCAATGTGGCGCAGGAAACGTAGCCCGAGCCCTTTGCCCTCGCTGGCGCCCTCGATAATGCCGGGGATGTCGGCCATTACAAACGAACGGTTGCCACGATATTCCACAATGCCCAATTGTGGTTCCATTGTGGTAAAGGGGTAGTCTGCGATTTTCGGGCGTGCAGCCGATACCGAAGAGAGTAGGGTGGATTTACCTGCGTTGGGGAATCCCACCAGACCCACATCGGCCAGTAGCTTCAGTTCCAGAATAATACTTTTCTCAATGGCCGGCTCACCGGGCTGTGCATAGCGCGGCGTGCGGTTTGTGGGCGATTTGAAGTTCCAGTTACCCAATCCTCCACGACCGCCACGGAGCAATTTTATCTCCTCGCCATCGTTAGTCACCTCGCAAAGGTATTCACCGGTTTCGGCGTCAAACACCACGGTGCCACAGGGCACTTCGATGATTTGGTCCTCACCATCGCGACCGGAGCTGCGACATGCCGAGCCACTCTGGCCGTTGCCGGCATAGATGTGGCGACGATAGCGAAGTGGCAAGAGGGTCCACATGTTTTGGTTCCCTTTCAAAATGATGTGTCCGCCACGACCACCGTCACCGCCGTCGGGACCTCCTTTGGGCACATATTTCGCGCGGTGGAAGTGAAGCGATCCTGCACCGCCTTTACCTGAGCGGCATAGAATTTTTACATAGTCGATAAAGTTAGATTCAGCCATATATGTCTTTGTTGTATATGTTTGCTATTGTTGGAGTTGTTTGTGATGTTCTGTTGCCGGATAGCCGGCTCGCTGTTTTTGCCCGAATGGTTATCGGTTTGAGAGTGTGCGGTGATAGCGCATCAACTCACGTGCATGCTGAAAGTCGGCCGGTGAACCTATGTCGATCCATGTGCCGCTTATCGGATAGTAGGTGACTTTCAGC
>CAZDIC010000088.1:0-1667 GCA_964505395.1 uncultured Alistipes sp.
GCGAATTGCTGACCGAGCATTGAGCTGCTGTAGGCCATCAGACCGGCGTCTGAGAGTTCCACAAGGTCGTAACCGCCTTTGGCGTTGAGCATCTTCACGTGGCTGTCGTCAACCATAGTCATGAATTTGTAGGTCTGGTCGTTGGCTGTTACGCTCCAGCTTTGATCGGCTTCGTTGAAGTCGAGGCGCACTGTGGTGCCGTCGTTCTCCGAGGTGATGGTGTAGCCTTTACCGTCGCATTTCACGAGGTAGCGACCATCCTTGCCATCAATAACTTTTGTGCCTTGTGCGATGGGATTTGTGCCGCTCCAGAATTCAATTGAGTTGAGCACAAATGTGTCGGCAAGCACGGTTACTTCATACACGGGAATGATGCAGAAACAGAAGAACACAACTTCGTTGACGAATTTATTACTAACTTGTTTGTTCCACGCCAAAAGTTTGTTTGTCAAGCCGAAACTACCGATACACGATGTGCACAGCATGCAGCCTGCAAGTGTCAGAACTACACCGACGGATAAAAAATGTTTTCTCATTGTTTTGTGTTTATCTAAGTGAATAGTTTTGTTTTGATTATCTCTAATTATGTTGTGGCGGGCCATGTATCGCATTTTAATGGTATAACGCTTTTACATTGGCACCTGTTGTTTTGCTTTGTTATAAAACGCCATTACCTCGCGCACGTATGCCACTGTTTGTCGGCCACGAAAGTAGCCCGCGCGACACACCGAGTCGGTATAATACTCCGGGTTGGCTTTCAAGAGCAGTGCCGATTCCACATTCCCGTCCCACACGTGAGGATCTTTGCCATGCTTCTCGGCCAAGGCTATGGCATCGAGAATGTGGGCAATACCGGCGTTGTAGGCCGCCAATACGAATTTCTGACGCTCGGCTTTGTTTTTTACTCTCTTGGCAAGGCTTCGGTCGAGGTCACGAATGATTTTTGTAGCGGTAGCTATGTTGGCATCCGGATTGGTCACTTGTGCTGCCGATAGGTGGTATGCACGAGCTGTTTGTGGCATGATTTGCATGATGCCACGAGCTCCGGCCCACGACACGCGAGTGGTGTCGAATTTGCTTTCGTGATACCCTTGCGCCGCCAACAATCTCCAGTCCATGCCGATTTCCTCAGCGTGATGCTTGAATAGGTGGTCGTAGGGAGAGATTACACCATGTTTGAAGTTGGGGATGAAAAATGTGGAGTGGTCATCGTCCTTGCTCAGCTCAAAGTAGCGTTTGAGCAACATGGCTTGGCGCTGTCGAGGCGTTTCCTGGGCAAACCATGCGTTGATTGAATCGGCAAGCCAACTGCGGTCAACGGCAACGCCCCAACCGGCCTTTTGCGGGAAACTTAGCGGCAGGGAGATGTCGAGGTCGCGGTAATAGGTCTTGTTGATTTGCGCAATGTCGCTGTCGACAACCGTGAGCGGGATTTCACCTTTCGACACCATGTCGATGAGGTCTTCTGTAATCAATGTGTCGCGGTCGATGGCGTGAATGTTGATGCCACCGCCGAGCTCATCGTTGAGGTTCTGCAAACGGAATTGGTATTTGGAATTTTGTTCCACATACACATCCTTGCCCACAAGTTGTGTCGCATCGTTTATCAGGGCCTCCCCCTCATGCTTCGGTTGCACCAACACTTGGTGGGTTAGCGTTTCCGGCCC
>CAZDIC010000088.1:1767-6733 GCA_964505395.1 uncultured Alistipes sp.
CGCAAGCAGCCACAGCAATCATTGCCGACATAAGGAGTGTGCCTGCAAGAGCGCGAATTATGTTGCTGCCGTTTTTCATTGCAAAAGGGGTAATAGGGGGAATCGTGAGAGAGTGTTGTGGATAAAGCGCAAATAGAATCCGAGTTTGCGAGCGGTGAGGCAATGTCGGATATCGTGTCGGATATCGTGTCGGAGAGTTGTCGGAGAGAGATTTTGGGGAGAGAGAGGTGGCTCTGGTTGATTAGTACTCAAATGTGCCAAACTCCGACTTGATTGTCAGACGGTTGGTGGGGGCATCTGCCACATGGCCGATAATCTGAGCATCGATGTTAAACTCCTTGGCAATGTCGATTACGCGTTGTGTGTGCTCAGGTGCCAAGTAGATTTCCATGCGGTGGCCCATGTTGAACACTTTATACATTTCCGCCCAATCGGTGCCACTCTGCTCGTGGATGAGCTTGAAGAGCGGGGGCAGGGGGAACATATTGTCTTTTGTTACATGCTTGCCTTCAACGAAGTGCATTACCTTGGTTTGAGCGCCGCCTGTGCAGTGTACCATACCGTGGATTTGCGGGCGCATCTCCTCGAGCAATCGTTTGATAACGGGAGCATAGGTGCGAGTGGGTGAAAGTACCAATTTGCCCGCTGTGAGGTCGGTGCCGTCAACGCTGTCGAGCAGTGCTTTGCCACCGCTGTAGATGAGGTTTTCGGGGATTTTGGCGTCGAAGGTCTCGGGATATTTCTGTGCCACGGTTTTGTTGAATACATCGTGACGGGCCGAGGTGAGTCCGTTGCTGCCCATACCACCGTTGTATTCGGTTTCGTAGGTGGCTTGGCCGAATGATGCCAGGCCCACGATAACATCACCGTCGGCAATGTTGGCGTTGTTGATAACGTCGGCACGGCGCATACGGGTTGTCAGTGTTGAGTCAACAATGATTGTGCGCACAAGGTCGCCCACGTCGGCTGTTTCGCCGCCGGTACCGTAGATTTCCACTCCGTAGCTGCGCATGGTTTCCATCAGCTCCTCGGTGCCGTTAATGATGGCGGCAATCACTTCGCCGGGGATAAGCTGTTTGTTGCGGCCGATTGTCGATGATACCAACATGCGGTCGGTGGCGCCCACGCAGAGCAGGTCGTCAACATTCATTATCAGTGAATCCTGGGCAATGCCTTTCCACACGCTCAAGTCGCCCGTTTCGCGCCAATAGGCATAGGCAAGTGCCGATTTTGTGCCGGCACCATCGGCATGCATGATGTTACACCATTCGGGGTCTCCGCCCAAAATGTCGGGTATGATTTTGCAAAATGCCTTTGGGAAAATTCCTTTGTCAACATTTTTGATGGCGTTGTGCACATCTTCTTTTGCGGCCGACACTCCGCGGAGGTCATATCTTTGCGACGACATAATGAATGTTTTTAGTTGTATGTAAATTAGGTTGAAAGTCGGTTTAGAGGAATTTGATTAACAGCAAGTAGAGCAGCATGGCCGGAGTTGCTATTAACAGAGAGTCGATTCGGTCGAGAATACCACCGTGGCCGGGGAGTAGGTTGCCCGAGTCCTTCACTTGCAGAGCGCGTTTCATGAGCGATTCCACAAGGTCGCCCCATGTGCCGAAAATGCACACAACGGCACCAAGGCCAATCATCTGGTTTAAAGTCAAACCGGCTACAGCGGGCTGACCGAAAATGAAGAAGAGAGCGGCAGCGGCAGCGAGGCAGAACACGAAGCCGCCGAAAAAGCCTTCCCACGACTTGTGGGGCGATATACGTTCAAAAAGTTTGTGCTTGCCAAGCAGTGAGCCCACGCAGAAGGCGCCTGTGTCGCTCAGCCAGATGAGGATGAAAAGCGATAGCACCATATAGCGCCCGGCAATGGCGTAGATGATGTTGAGCAACACCATTGGGAGCACAATGTAGGCCTGGCCGAGAATTGAGTGAGCGAGGTGTGAGAGCGGGTTGCCGTCCTGCACATATAGCTGGATGATGAAGCGCGCAATCATGTAGAGGAAGTAAATCAGCGCACACACCACGGCCACACCGTTGTCGTCCCACAAATTGCTGTTCATGAAGCTAACCACGGCAACATTGGCGCAAACGGCCCCGATAATGTCGAAAAGTGATGTGGTGTTTGAAACAAAATTCTTGTTGGTGATGCGGTTAAATTCGTTGACCGCCAATAGTGCAAAAAGGGTGGTGAGTGCTCCAAACCACCATGCTCCGCCGAGAATGGCTCCAACAACAATTGCTACATATAGAATGCCCGTAATTGAGCGGGTAATCACATTTTTCATTACTTATCCGGTTAAATCAAAACAGCGTAAAACAACGCTTGAAGTTTGTTGTGCAAAAATACCTTTGGACATCGGGGGCGAACAGGCTGTGCAATTTTCGCCCTATGTCACTGCAAATTTAACCATTATTTTCATATTATCACCGCCAATCGGCATGTTTATTTCTACACTATGCGTTTTTTATGTAAAAAACCTGCAACTCCAAATGAATGGAATTGCAGGCATATTTGCAGTGTGATGGGGTATATTGCTTATTTCACAACTACTTTGGTGCAATTGCGGGTCTTTGCACCGTCAACGGTGATGATATAGATGCCGGTGGGGAGGTCGTTGAGGTCGAGCATGTAGTCGTTGTTTGCGACAATCTGCTTAACCGATGCACCCGACACGGCGTTTACTGAGATTGTGACTGTTTCTTCGTTGGGGGCGTAGATGTTCCATGTGTTGTTCCCTTCCGATGCAATGGTGACATCGTGTGTGGGGGTCAGAACATTGTTGAGCGCTGATGATGAATTTTCCACCTTCTTGATGGCCTCGAGAGCGTTGACCTTGCCGGCACCGCTACCGTTGGTAGTCATCGGTGTGGCTGTCTCGGTGAGCGCGCTGCGAATCTCCTCAACGGTGAGGTTGGGGTTGGCTTCGAGCAGAAGGGCAACAACGCCGGTGACAAACGGTGTGGCCATTGATGTGCCCTCCATTGCGGTCCAATAGTATTTGGTTGAGCCAACGGTGGTGGTGGCTACGCGTTCGTAGTAGCTCTGATATGTGCGCGAGATTTTTGAATTCAACGCTGAGTAGATGTTGCTGCCGGGAGCAACAACATCGGGAAGCACACGGCCGTCGTAGAGTTCACCCCATGACGAGAAGTCGCAGAGTTTGCCAACGGTTGATGTTGTGCCGCGTGTGATGTAGGCACCGATTGAAATGGTGTTGGGGCCACATGCCATGTTTGAGATACTACCGTTGTCGGAGCCTGCGGTGTAGCCCGAATAGTTGTTGCTGGCGAATACGGTTTCACCTGGTTCACCATAGATAAACACTTTGTGACCCTCAGTGCCTTCAATGCGGATTGCTACGTAGGAGCTGCCGGTTGATTTGGGGTTGAGAAGCACTGTTACAGCTGCGTGATAACGGCCGTTGGCTTTGTTTACTTCGGTGTAACCGCCCATAAAGCCATCGGTGTAGTAGCTGTCGAAGGTGGTGCCTGATGTAGGCTTGCCTGTAAGCCAATACTTATAGCTTGTGCCGTTGCCAACATACGCGCCTGCTTCGGTGAGCTCCAATGAGTAGAGAGGCACAGATGAGTTGGTTTTGGTGATAACATCAAGATACACTTTAATAGGTGTAGCATCGTCTGACCAAATGTCAATGTTACCTACGCCTTGAGTGTCGTATTTCGCACCGTAGGAGCTGTAGTAATAGTAGGCATCGTTACCTGCTGTGATGACAGTCTTTACAGGGGTGTTCGAACTTGCAAAGGATGTGGTGATGGCGCACTTTTCGTCAGCTTCGTTACCTGATGCGAGGATGATGGGAGCTTCGGCTGCCAACTCGTTGAGTGAGGCTGTGAAGTCGTCGCTACCATCGTGAGGACCAACGTTGTCGCCGAGCGACATGTTGATAACCACCGGCTTGCCAACCTCTTTTGCGTAGTCGATAATCTTTTTTGCTCCGTCAATGATGCAGTTGTCGTAGAGTTGGCCGCAACCGATAGCAAGGTCGGCATCGGGTGCTACACCGTGGTAATCGCTACCGCTGTCGGTGATGTAGCATGAACCGGCTGCTGTTGCCAATACGTGTGTGCCGTGCGATTCCGAGTTGTCGTCGGTGCTGAACGAGCTGATAGTTTCATCGGTGTAGGCAGTTGGATTGCCGTTTTCCGATTTATAGTACCACAGGCGCTTTACGCGGTGATTGCTGTCAGAGTCCAAAAAGGCAATGTGGTTGGGGTCAAGACCGCTGTCGGTGATACCTACAACCACACCGTTGCCGGTGTATGCCTTTGTGAGGCCATCGCCACTCTGCACTTTGTCAACGTAGCCCGATGTGCGAGCCTTGTCGTTTTTGAGGCGACGGGCACGTGACAATGAGAATGATTTCACACCGTTTGTAGCGGCGAGATTGTCGAGGTTATTAATGGGGGCTGTGCCGTAGAGGTGGTTGCCGATGCGGCCGTCAATAACCAGGCCTTCGGCTTCAAGGGCTTCGATTGAGGTGTTCTCATCAATGGTGAGGAGCACTGCAACATTGTTGTCAACGATTTTGGCCGCGCGAAGGCGTGTGGCTGCAGTAGGGTTGGCTTGCGTTTGCAAAATGGCCGCGCGGTCGCGTTGGCTCACTTTCACTTGGGCAGAGGCATTGCCGCTAACGCCGATGCCTGTGGCAATTAACACGATTGCCGGCAGGTTAAGTAACGTTTTTTTCATTCTCTTTATCTAATTTGTGCCTAAAATCCGGCATTTTTTTAGTGTAGCTGGTTGCTTTAGTCAATGCCGTGCTTTTTGCTGTTTTAATAATCAATAATGTGGTTGACTTGAATTACTATGTTTCTGCGACAGAAAAAGTTGCCTTCAAATGCGTATATCGCCAATCTCAATTTGGCAAGGCAATGATGCCATCGTGTCAACACGCAAAAGTAATAATAATCATTGAATTACACAATAGATTATGCA
>CAZDIC010000089.1:0-2488 GCA_964505395.1 uncultured Alistipes sp.
ATTAAGCCTTTGTGGTGAAGGCGGCTTTTGCTACAACAGATTTGCCGTTAGCGGCTTTAGCTTTGATGATGTAAACGCCTGAAGCGAGGTTGGTGTTGATTACGCTTGCGGGAGCTTTAGTGCTGTAAACCTTGTGACCTGCGATATCGTAGATATCAACCGAGGTTGCAGCGCCATTGAGGTAAACCACACCGTTGCTACCGGCTTTGATGCTAAGGCCGTTGTTAGTTGCAGCCACACGACCGATACCATCTTCCTCACCGAAACGATAAACTACTGAGTAGATGTAATCATCTTCATTTTCGGCATACATGTTGAGAGTCCAAGCAACAATTGTTTTGAAGTCATCGCTTGCAACGGGCAGACCATCCATGATGTCGGTAACCCAAAGGTAGCCATCGTCTTCACCCTCATCGTCACCGTCACCGGTATCTACACCGAAGTTATCATCATCTCCATCGCCGGTATCTACGCCAAAGTTATCATCATCACCGGAGTCAACACCGAAGTTGTCGTCGTCGCCGGCAAAACCACCGAAGCTATCATCGGTGTCACCATCGGCCTTGAGTGATTTCGGACGAGCGAGAAGCATTCCCCAATCATCATCATCACCGCTATCAGCCCAACCGGCAATGTATGTAACAGTCATATTCTCAACCATCCAATTGTAGGCTTCCTCATCCTGCGACTTAACATATTCATTCAAACGAACGAAGTTGTCGGCATCGTGGGGCTTGGCATAAGCGAAACGAGAATAACCGTCGAGGCCTGCATCCACACCGAGCATATCGCCATCGTTGTTGATATATGTGACAGATGCAGTTGCATCGAAGTTTTTGTACTCATCGGTCAAGGTATCAACAAAACCGGGAACGTATGTGTAGCCACTAAAATAGTCGCCTGAGGCCTCGGTCAAACCAACCTTGCTACCATCAGCCGAGAATGCGATTGAGTTCATCAAGAAATCGGGAGCACCTTCTGAAACCAACGACCAATAAACATCGTAGAATGCATCGTCCATTTCACTCCACTCATTATAAGCGGCTGTGTAAGCGTCTTTATCAGCTGTGTACTGAGCATATTCCTCATCGGTCATATAATCCGGGTATTGCGGATATGTGGTGGTGTAACCGCTGTCCTTCCAAGCCTGATAAGCTTCTTCATAGGCAGCTGTTTCCTCGTCGCTCAAGTAGGTTTCGATTTGAGGATATGAAGGGCCATCGTAGGGATGCCATTCCGGGAACTCCTTGCCGAGTGTTTGGGTTTGTTTTGCAAGATATTTGTAGCTCCAGTTACCATCGTTATCTTCCGTAAAAAGGATTGGCGAGTGGTACCATCCGGCATAGTCGGTAACCTGACCGGCAATCTGATGGCCATCGGCACTGATGGCAAGCGCGATTACATATTGCGGAGTACGAGCACCGGTAAAGTCGAGTGTGGGATAAGGCAACTCAACCATTTCGTAGCTACCGTCATCGTTGCGTTGCCAAAGAAGAGGCACGGTAATAACGGCGTCGTCGCCATAAGTTGTGCCTGATCTCATTGAATAACCAACGATACGCGAACCGTCGGGGGTGATGCCGTGAGCGCAACTTGTTGCCGACAAAGCGGGAAGGTCGATCCACTGACCGCCACCAGCACCATAAACGTAGTAGGCAGCCTGACCGTTATAGGTGGTGCTACCAACAACAATACCGTCGTTACTTATGGGGTTGCCATAACCTGCCTCGTAGAACAGATCTGAGTTGCTCTCATCAGCTTCCGGCTCGTAATATTCGTCGGTTTTGAGGTTTACGAGGTAGAAATTACCGTCACCGCAGCTAACGGCCCATTCACCGTTAGGCGAGATATGACTCAACATCAAACCGGCCTCCTTGGTGAGAGACACACCGGCTTGAGCGAAGCTGCCGCATAGCAAAGCAGCCGACATCAAAGGTAAAAGTTTCTTCATAAAATGATTGTTTTAAAAATTAATGATTGAGTTAATTCTACAATTATTTCTCTTCAATAATGCCCCTCACAAGGTCGGCAACGGTTGACGCATCCTTATAGATTACCCAATGATGCATAATCTTGCCGTTCAGCCCGATGGAGTAGCTCTGCGAAAGTTGCCAACCGTAAAGACTGAGAAGATTCATCACATCAACCATGCTTTTAAGGCCGTATCGTGTGCAAAATGTGCGATAGTCCTTTTCGTTGGTTTTAGTGTATTGCTTGAAGAAATCGCCCGGCACAAGTCGAAGTTCAAACGACGATGCCGCCAGAGGATTCTGGATGCCCTGAATCTCCATGTAATAACGATTGGTCACCACGGTTTTCTCGGTTGATGTTGCAACACTTTCGGTAGTGGATGATTGGTTGCCGTTTGTGACCGTATTATCTGCGAATGATACAGTTAGTGAGGCGCTTACAATAAGGGCCGACACAACACTCAGTAATCTCATATAGCGATGTTTGTTCGTTTAATGCCTATCTTTCAGTTGTACTG
>CAZDIC010000089.1:2588-4870 GCA_964505395.1 uncultured Alistipes sp.
TAGGTAATAGTGGTGAAGGTTGCAAGCCCATCGGGGGTGTAAGCCGGGTCGGGCAACGACAAGAAACTGCTGAGCAGAGCCTCAGCCTCGGCCTCACTGAGTTGCCGGCCGGGAGTTATGGCTGTGGCGTATGCCATTGAGAGGGCCACACGCTGACGCATACCGCTATCGGGCAATGTGGTTTCATTAGCCACCCCATCGACCATCTGGCTCAGGATTTCCACCGGATTCAGTTTGTCAATTGAAGCCGGAACGCCGTTAACGGCCCATGTGTTGTCGCCGAGATACGACAGATTGAAGCCGAAATTGGTGACCGTATCGAGCATATTCTCCAACACTACATTGAGAGCCGGAGTGAGTGTGAGCGTTTCGGGGAAAAGCACCTGCTGCGATTCCGGATTCAGCTCCGACTTGATATACTGCTCGAAAAGCACCTTCACATGAGCGCGGTGACGGTCGATGACCATCAATCCGCTATGCGATGGCATTATGATATACTTGTTTTTGAGTTGCAGGAAGCCTATTGAGTCGTTGTCGGCCATTTCGGGAAGTTCGGGCGTGGCAGCAACCGACGGCTCCACAAATGTGGCATCGCCGAAGGCATTGAGGGCACTGGCAAACGGTTTCCCGGCACGAGAAGGAGCCGATTGAGGCCCATTCAGCGACGATTGCCCGGTGACATGCAACGATTTATTCAAAGCCGACTGAGTGCCGGCAAGAGGCAGGTCGTCAATATCGAGAGGCTCGTTAAACGGAGAATAGCTTGGGTCGGGAGCGAAGTGAGCAGGGGTAATCACATCATCGCTATGCTCTGTATCGGCTGAAAATCCGGCATACAGCTTATCCCAATCGTTCATCGCCGAACTTTGGCTGTTGAAACCGGAAGCCATCAAGTTATCAGTAGAGGCATCACCGGTGGCAGCGGCGGATTCCGACTCAGCTGTAGCGGCCGAAGGAGCAAACGGATTGTACGATTCATCGCGCACCGGATTGAAGTCGTGGCTCTCGGATGGGTGAAAAGCGGGGATGTCGATAGCATCGGTTTGGTCAAAATCGATTGATGGCACCACATTGAATTTACCCATGGCCTCCTTGATTGCAGCCACCAATATTTGCCATATCGGAGCCTCGTTTTCAAACTTGATTTCGCTCTTTGTGGGATGGATGTTCACGTCGATGGTTGATGCATCCACCTCGAAATTCAAGAAGAAGTTGGGCTGATGGTCGGCCGGAATCAACTCCTCATAGCAGTGTAGCACCGCCTTTTGGAAGTATGGGTGACGCATATTGCGACCGTTGACAAAGAAATATTGCAGCGGGTTACGTTTGCGTGTGCTCTCGGGAGTTGACACAAAACCGCTAATCTTCACCAACGAAGTTTCGGTGCTGACCGGAATGAGCTGTTTCTGCAGAGCCTTGCCGAAAAGATCACTGATGCGTTGCTTAAGCGATGCGGGTAGCAGTTGGTGCAATGTTACATCGTTGTGAACCAACAGGAACTCCTTGTCGGGGTTCACCAGCGCCAAACGTTCAAATTCGTGCAAGATGTGCGATAGTTCTATCGAGTCTTTTTTTAGGAATTTGCGACGTGCCGGAAAATTGAAAAACAGATTTTTTACGGCAAGATTGGTGCCGGGAGGACAAGCATCAGGTTCCTGGCTTTCAAACTTCGATGCGGCAATCTCAAGGTGAGTGCCTATTGAAGCGCCACGGCGCATGGTGTGAAGCTCAATCTGCGCCACAGCGGCTATTGAGGGGAGCGCTTCGCCACGGAAGCCCATGGTGTGAAGGTCGAACAGGTCGGAAGCCTGAGTTATTTTCGATGTAGCATGACGCTCGAAAGCCATACGGGCATCAGTGTCCGACATGCCGCAACCGTCGTCGATAACCTGAATGAGGTTTTTACCACCGTCGCGCAAAATGATTTTGATGGAGTGAGCGCCCGCATCAACGGCGTTCTCCACCAATTCCTTAATTGCCGAAGCCGGACGCTGAATGACCTCGCCGGCAGCTATCTGATTTGCCACTGAATCGGGCAACACTTTAACTACATCGCTCATAAATTCAACGCAGTGTTTTAACCGCTACGTAAAGGTACAACAATTTTGCGTAATTTTGCAGTGATGAACAGGGTGTTTTTCTACAATCCGGAAAATGATATAGCGCTGGCCCACGGTCAGGCAAATTTCACCGCGCCGAAAAATGCGATTGCGCTCGGTCGCAGTTGCGCTGCAGTGATGTGGTGGCTCGCCGATGTTGACGACT
This sequence comes from uncultured Alistipes sp., assembly GCA_964505395.1. Taxonomy (GTDB): domain Bacteria; phylum Bacteroidota; class Bacteroidia; order Bacteroidales; family Muribaculaceae; genus UBA7173. Next base: position 4,854 of record CAZDIC010000089.1, read on the forward strand.
TTGTGTTGCTGCCGAGC
>CAZDIC010000089.1:4970-6641 GCA_964505395.1 uncultured Alistipes sp.
TATTCCCGAAGCCGCTACGGAGGCAACGGATATTGCAACTGTGGAGCAATATGCCGCCACTCACAGTGAGTTTTACTGCAAGATGCCTTGGTCGTCGAGCGGCCGAGGCGTGCGATTGGTCAACGCCACCACCCTACCGCAACTGCGCAAACAGTTGCCGGGTATGCTAAAAGCGCAAGGAAGTGTGTTGTTGGAACCGGCCTACCGCAAACGTAACGACTTCGCCATGCTCTTCGAGGCGCGCGACGGTGAGGTGCGATTTTACGGCTACTCGCTGTTTTTCAATGCACACGGCGATGCCTACGGCGGCAACCTTATTGCCGATGATGAAGAGATTAAAGCCGAACTGACAAAACATGTGCCGGAAGGGTTAATCGACGACATTCGCGAGGCTTTAACCCGGATTTTGGCCGACCTCACAGAGGGCGACTACGAAGGTTTCATGGGTGTGGATATGATGATTGCCGATGGCCAACAGGGGCAAGCGATTGTAGTGCCCTGCGTGGAACTGAACCTGCGCACCACCATGGGAGTTATTGCCCACAGCGTCACACAACGCCTGCGCCATGCCGGCATCTCCGGCCGCTACGTCATGCAGATGACAATCGGCCAAACGCACACAAGCGCCAACGATGTGTTAGCGCTTGTGCCTAAAAACGATATGTTTAACATCACCCTGCACACGGCAGAGCGGTAACTACATTGCTCCTTCAAGCGAATAAAGCCACTTAACCTCCTCTACCCACAGGTCGGTTTCGGGAGTTTCAAGAATCAAGGGAATGTTGTTCATGCGCGGATCAGCCATCAGCATACGGAAAAACGGCTCACCAATCTCACCCCTGCCCAACGGAGCATGACGGTCGACACGCGAAGCCAGCCCCTTCTTTGAGTCGTTGATGTGCATACCTTTCAGATATTTGAAGCCGATAACGCGGTCAAATTCCTCCCAAGTTTGTTTATATCCTTCGGGAGTGGCGATGTCGTAGCCGGCAGCAAAGGTGTGGCAAGTGTCGATGCATACACCCACGCGCTCCTTATCCTCCACCTTGTCGATTATTGCTGCAAGATGTTCAAAGCGGAACCCGAGATTCGAGCCTTGCCCGGCGGTGGATTCAATCACAGCCGTCACACCTGCGGTTTGTGCAAGCGTCATGTTTATCGACTCGGCAATAGTGGCAAGGCACTCCTCCTCGGTCACAGCGTTCAGGTGTGAACCGGGATGGAAGTTGAGCATTTTCAAGCCCAATTGCTCACAACGGTGCATCTCGTCGAGAAACGACTCGCGCGAAAGTTCCAACTTCTGAGGGTCGGGGGCACCGAGATTGATAAGGTAGCTGTCGTGAGGCAACACATAATCGGCCGGGAAACCAAGCCGTTCGCAATTGGCACGAAACGCAGCAGCCTCCTTGGCGGAAATCGGCGACGATTTCCACCGCGACGGATTACGTGTGAATAGTGCAAACGCCTTCATACCCATCTCCGACGCCCGTTCAGGCGCCTTCGACACACCACCGTCAACCGACACATGTGCTCCAATATATTTCATATCCTTTCTGTTTTTTTTGATTTCAGTTTATCAAGTTCAGTTCCCGGCCCCATCTCCCCCTCCGCAAAGGTATATAAAATTACGGAGATACACCGTAACCCGGCTCATTTTGAACCGCTGTTTTA
>CAZDIC010000090.1:0-6638 GCA_964505395.1 uncultured Alistipes sp.
AATTCCTTCAATGACGAGCAATCACAAAATGCCGATGAGCCGATTGATGTTAGTTTTTCTGAGAAGCTTACACTTTCGAGGTTGGCGCAACCGAGGCATAGGCTGTTCGGAATATCTGTTATGCTGTTTGGAAGGGTGAGGCTTTTTATACCGGAATATGCAAATGCAACGTTTCCAATGCCGGATACCGACTCCGGAATGTTAATTGATTCAAGGCTGCAATACCAAAATGCATGGTTTTGAATGAGCTTTACCGAGTTTGGTAACGTTACCTGTTTTAGGTTTGCGGCATACGAGAATGCTTGAGCACAGATGTCACACACTCCATCCGGCACTGTGAATGTTTCTCTCGGTGAATTTGCCGGATAGGCAACCAATGCTTCTTTATTTTTCAGATAGAGCACACCTGAGTCAGATTCCAGTCCGTTATTGCCGGAAGCCACGCTGAAACTTTCCATTGCCGTGCAACCTGCGAACACTCCCGTTTCGTCGACATTTGTGCAATTTGCCGGGATTTCAATGGTTTTGAGCGATGAACAGCCGGAGAATGCGTAGTTGTAGATTTGCATGAGCGATTCCGGAAGCTTTATCTCAGACAAGGCGCTACAATTCCAAAATGTGCCACTCTGAATGGCTTTTAGCTTGTTCGGCAGGCCGATTGATGTGAGTGCTTCACAATTTTGAAATGCGTATTCACCGATAGTGGTTACGCTGTTGGGAATTTCAATGGTCGTGAGAGAAGATTCTCGGAAAGCGCCGTAGCCTATTCTTGTTAATGTAGATGGAAGTGTGACACTTGTAAGCGATTTTGCACCACTGAAGGCTGAATCGGCTATGCCGACAACGTAATACACTTCGCCATCATATTTCACACTTTTGGGGATGACTATATCTCCTGCATATGGGTTTGGAGATTGGTCGTTGTCGGTTACTTCACATTCCCCGCTGTATGTTTTGTGATAATATACACCGTCAACTTCGAAGGTTAAGTCCACTTCTTCGTCGGCTCTGGCTGCGAAACAAACGCACAGCGCTGCCAACAATGGAAACAGTCGTGTAAATCTTAATTTCATGATAGAGTTATTGTTAGTTGTTATGAATAAGTTAGTTATGGTGTTGTTGATAAACGGAGCTTACAGTTTTGTGCTACGGTAAATAGCCAATAACGATGAATGCTTGGTTTATTTTGAACAATTGAATGTTAGAATCTGATGTGTGTCAGTCCAATACTCGCAAATGTAGAAATTTATTTTGTTTAGCCGATACACTTTTGTGTAGATATTTCATGCAATATTTCGCATTGTTGCCAAATTAGCTACAAGGTGTAAGCCAAGGTGTAAAGATAGCGAACCCCCGTCGGCAGTGCCGATAGGGGCTCGCGGTTAGGTTGTAATTGCCGGCAACGGTCGGGTTGCGTGGCAATGTTGTTGTGTCGAGTTTATACCACGTGGAAGTTAGGCGGTGTGGGCTTCAATCCATGTGCGGGCATTGATGAAGGCATCAATCCAGGGAGTAACTTCATCGCGGAGGCGATTAGCGGGGTAGAAGCCGCACTGCCACGGGAAGATGGCACGTTCCAAGTGGGGCATCATTGCCAAGTGACGGCCGTCGGCCGAAGTGAGGGCTGCCACTGCGCCACGCGACCCGTTGGGGTTCGCCGGATATGCGGTGTAGTTGTATTTCGCTGCGATGTTGTAATCTTTCAAGCTGCCTGGGAGCATGAAGCGACCTTCACCGTGGGCCACCCAGATGCCGAGTTTCAAGCCGGCCATAGAGCCGAGCATCACGCTGTTGTTGGCGGGTATGGTCAAGCCTACGAACTGCGACTCAAACTTGTGAGAGATGTTGTGTTCCATTCTCACTCGTTTCGCTGCGGGAACATCCGAGTCGATGCCGGCGGGGTTGAGCAAACCGAGTTCAATCATCAGCTGACAGCCGTTGCAGATGCCGAGGCTGAGGGTGTCGGGGCGGTTGTAGAAGTTGCGCAGGGTGGCTTTTGCCGTTTCGTTCCAGCGGAAGCCGCTTGCCCAACCTTTGGCTGAGCCGAGTACGTCGGAGTTAGAGAAGCCGCCGCAGAACACAATCATGTTCACATCTTCGAGTTTCTCGCGTCCACTCATGAGGTCGGTCATGTGCACATCTTTCACGTCGAAGCCGGCGAGATAGAGGGAGTAGGCCATTTCGCGGTCGCCGTTCACGCCCTTTTCGCGGATGATGGCAGCGCGTACACGCTTGCCGTCACCTTCGTGGCGATAGCCGATGTGGCGTGAGGCGAGGCTGCCGTCGAAGGCTGTCGGAATGGCGTAGCGCAGGGGTTGCTTCTTGTAGTTCTCGAAGCGGAGCGCTGCACATTCGTCGCCGCTCTGAATCTTATCGAGCAGGTATGAGGGTTCAAACCACACATCGCGCATATAGTCGATTTCAATGAGGCGTTCGGTGCCTTGGTGCTCAATGAGGAGCACTCGTTCGCTCGACGGACGACCGATAGCGAAGAATTTAACCGCTGCATCGGCAAGGGTTTTCTCCACAATGGCGCGTTTGGCGTCGTCAACCTGGATTACCAATGCCGGGTTCTCGGCAAAGAGAATCTTGATGAGGTCGGTTTCGCCGGCTGCGGTGAATCCTTCGGTGCTGAGTGTTACACCGCCGTCGGTGTTGGCAAAGGTCATTTCCAAAAGGGTGGTAACCAAACCTCCGGCCGACACATCGTGCATGGCCATGGCGCGACGGTTCTTAACCAGGCTCTGCACAGCGGCAAATGCGCGTTTGAAGTAGTTGGCATCGGCAACTGTGGGAGCATCCGAACCGATGCGGTTGAGGCTCTGAGCGAAGGCCGAGCCACCGAGGCGCAGGGCATCGGCTGAGAAATCGATATAGTAGAGTGTGCTGTTTTTCTTGCGTTGCAACACCGGACTAACGGCACGACGCACATCGCCGGTTTCACCGGCAGCCGAGATAATCACTGTGCCGGGGGCAAACACTTTCTCTTCGCCATATTTCTGGGTCATCGACAGTGAGTCCTTACCGGTGGGGATGTTGATGCCGAGGGCGCAGGCAAAGTCGCTGCAAGCCTCAACGGCGCGATACAGTGCTGCATCTTCACCTTCGTTCTTACATGGCCACATCCAGTTGGCGCTGAGGCTGATGCTCTTCAAGCCCTGTTTCAGCGGAGCACCGACAATGTTGGTGAGTGCTTCGGCAATGGCCATAACAGAGCCCTTTGCCGAGTCGGCCAGGGCCACTTGCGGAGCGTGACCGATTGAGGTGGCGATACCGCTACGGCCGGTGTAATCAAGTGCAACCACACCGCAGTCGCTCAGCGGCAATTGAATTTCGCCCTGGCACTGCTGGCGGGCAATGCGACCTGTTACCGAGCGGTCAACCTTATTGGTGAGCCAATCTTTACAAGCTACAGCCTCGAGTGAGAGCACTCCGCTAACATATTCGGCGAGCTTGCTCTCCTCATATTCGGGTGCTTTGTAGGTGGTAGCCACTGTGTGGTCGTGCATCACGGTCTTGGGCGAGTTGCCAAACATATCGGCCATTTCGAGGTCGATAGGCTTGCGGCCTTTCTTGTCGGAGAACACAAAGCGGTTGTCGCCGGTGGTTTCACCAACCACATACATCGGGGCACGTTCGCGTTGCGCTACACGTTCCACATATGGGATATCTTTTGCATCAACCACCATGCCCATGCGTTCCTGGCTCTCGTTGCCCACAATTTCTTTGGCTGAGAGGGTCTTGTCGCCAACGGGCAGTGCATCGAGGTCGATGTGTCCACCGGTCTCCTCAACAAGTTCCGAAAGGGCGTTGAGGTGGCCACCTGCGCCGTGGTCGTGGATTGAAACAACGGGGTTGTTCTCACCTTCAGCGAGGGCACGAATCACGTTTGCTACACGTTTTTGCATTTCGGGGTTGGCGCGCTGCACAGCGTTAAGTTCAATGGCGTTGGCATATTGGCCGGTTTCCACCGAGCTTACAGCACCACCGCCCATACCGATGCGGTAGTTGTCGCCACCCATTACAACCACCTTTTCACCCGGCACAGGAGTTCCTTTCAAGGCATCTTTGCGAGCTGCAAAACCAACACCGCCGGCAAGCATGATTACTTTGTCGTAGGCGTAGGTGCGGTTATTTTCGTTGTGTTCAAAGGTGAGCAGCGAACCGCAGATGAGCGGTTGGCCGAATTTGTTACCGAAGTCAGATGCACCGTTTGAGGCTTTCACCAAGATTTCGGCAGGTGTTTGATAGAGCCATGCGCGGGGATCCATCATCTGTTCCCACTTGTGAGCAGCGCTCAAGCGGGGATATGATGTCATGTAAACGGCTGTGCCGGCAATGGGGAGCGATGCTTTACCACCACCGAGACGGTCGCGGATTTCACCGCCGGTGCCGGTAGCAGCGCCGTTAAACGGTTCTACGGTTGTGGGGAAGTTGTGTGTTTCGGCTTTCAGCGAAATTACTGTGTCAACATCCTTCACGGTGAAGTAGTCGGGGCGGTCGGGGTTTACCGGATAGAATTGGTCAACCTTCGGGCCGTCGACAAATGCTACATTATCTTTATAGGCCGATACGAGGCCGTTTGGGTTCTCTTGCGATGTGCGCTTGATGAGTTTGAAGAGCGACAAGGGTTTCTCTTCGCCGTCGATTACAAATGTGCCGTTGAAAATTTTGTGACGGCAGTGCTCCGAGTTCACTTGCGAGAAGCCGAACACCTCAGAGTCGGTGAGCGGACGGCCGAGTTTCTTAGCCAAGCCATCGAGGTAGGCCTCCTCTTCGGGGCTGAGCGCCAAGCCTTCCTGCTTGTTGTACTCGTGGATGTCGTTGATTTTTACAATCTCTTCGGGCTTACGGTCGATGGTAAACACGCGGCTGTTCAGCCCGTCGTAGAGGCGTGAAAGCATCTTGTCGAACACCGGCTCTTTCCCTTCTGCCACACGTTCAAATTGCTCAATGCGTGTAATGCCGCTCAAACCCATATTCTGGGCTATCTCCACGGCATTGGTGCTCCATGGTGTTATCATCTCGCGGCGAGGTCCGATGAAGCGCCCTTTTACCGATGTGGCACTAAGTGGTGTAGCGTTTGAAAACGCCCACATTAATTTCTCTTTTTCGCTCTGATCCAGGCGATGGTCAGTCTCTACGGCAAAAAATGTAGAACTGCCTTTTTTGAAAAATTGAACCATGAAATAGAATGGTGGAGATTAATAGTTGTTTTTGTTTATTTGTCGATTTGGTTGGAGTGAGCGGAGAGGGGAGTGTGTGGTGAAACAAAAACTGTTTTGATGTTTATGTTGGTCATAAAAATCAAAACAGTTCACGCTCATTAGTATTCGTAGTCAACACATGCTCGCATTTCCTTATGCCCGGCAAGCAACCCGGCAGCCGCCACATGTGCAGGGTGATTGGCGTAGGTCGCCACATCTGCCATAGTGTCAACCACAGCGGTTAACACCACGTCCCACGTTTCGGCCGGGTTTTGGTTTATCCCCACTTCAATTGAGCGGAGCACTTCGATTTGGTCGGGTAAAGCGAGCAACGCGTTTTTAAAGTCGGTTGCCACTTTCAAACGCTCGTCGGCGGTGCCGGTGAGCTTGAATGTTACAATATGTTTTACCATGTTATGGTTGTTTGTTAGGTCGTTGTGTTATGCACCGGCGTAGAGGCGCTCGCGGGTTGCGGCCACCTTTTCATCGGTGATATAGTCGTCGTAGTCCATCATCTTGTCGATGATGCCACCCGGGGTGAGCTCAATGATGCGGTTGCACACGGTTTGAATGAATTCGTGGTCGTGTGACGACAGCAGGATGTTGCCCTTAAATGTTTGGAGGGTGTTGTTGAACGCTTGGATTGATTCCAGGTCGAGGTGGTTGGTGGGCGAGTCGAGAATCATGGTGTTGGCGTTGCGCAACATCATGCGTGCAATCATGCAACGCATCTTCTCACCACCGGAGAGTACCGAGGCTTTTTTCAGCACCTCTTCACCCGAGAAGAGCATCTTGCCGAGGAAGCCTTTGAGGTAGATTTCGCTGGAATCGTCGGAGAATTGGCAGAGCCAATCCACAAGGTTAATGTCGGTGTTGAAGAACTCCGAGTTGTCGAGCGGCAAGTAGGCTGTGGTGATAGTCTGGCCCCAATCGTAGGTGCCGCTATCAGCCTTGCGGTGGCCGTTGATGATTTCAAAGAGTGCGGTCATGGCGCGTGGGTCATGGCTCAGGAAAGCCACCTTGTCGCCCTTCTCAATCTGGAAGTTCACATCTTTGAAGAGCACTTCGCCGTCGACCGATGCCAACAGACCATGCACTTCCAATATCTTGTTGCCCGGTTCGCGCTCCGGAGTGAAGATTATGCCCGGATAGCGGCGCGATGAGGGCTGAATTTCTTCGATGTTGAGTTTCTCAAGCATCTTCTTGCGCGAGGTGGTCTGTTTTGACTTGGCCACGTTGGCGCTGAAGCGCTGGATAAACTCGAGCAATTCTTTGCGCTTTTCCTCGGCTTTCTTGTTCTGCTGTTGCTGTTGACGCAAGGCGAGCTGCGACGACTCATACCAGAAACTATAGTTGCCGGCAAAAAGGGTTACCTTATTATAGTCGATGTCGAGGGTGTGTGTGCACACCGAGTCAAGGAAGTGACGGTCG